>CAMHPM010000214.1 GCA_946187025.1 uncultured Prevotellaceae bacterium | reverse complement strand
AGGTAAGTGAAAAATCTGACATGGCCAAATCCTGAGCCGCTCGGCTTTGCCGCTTCGCGCGTCGAAGAACTTTTTGTTGCTCAGGTACTTATAAAGAAAGTTAAACTAAAGTGCTGCGGAATTTAGGACGATTCTCAACTGCGCCTTCGGCGCTCCTCCTCATGAACAAGAAACTGCTACTCACTTTCATCCTCCTACTCACCATTTCCGGCCTCAGCGCCCGCACATTCCGTCATCCCGGTCTGCTGCATAGCAGCGAGGCCATTGAGCGCACGCGCCAATGGGTGAAGCACGAAAACCCCGTTGCAATGGGTTCGTACCGTAAACTCATTGCCGACCCTAAGGCATCGGCATCCTATCAGATGGCTGGCCCCTTCGACATCATCGCCCGCGATGGGCAGCATGGCAGGACGAAAGGGCCGAGCGAGAACGACTTCCTCGCTGCCTACTACAACGCACTCCGTTACGTTATCACGGGCGAGGAGGCACATGCAGCAACAGCCATGAAGATCATTCGCGCCTATGCCAACCGCCTACAAGCCATCGACGGCCACGACGGTCCGCTCTGCGCCGGTCTGCAAGGTTTTATACTTGTGAATGCCTGCGAACTGTTGCGCTACGAATACCCTGCCTGGACGAAGGACGACACACGCTCCACCGAAAGCATGTTGCGACGGGCCTTCCTGCCTGTGCTCGACGAGTTCGACCGCCTTTCGCCTTATGCCAATGGCAACTGGGGAGCAGCGGTGAACAAAATGCGCCTGGCGCTGGCGGTGTATACAAACGATGCGAAGCAGTATGCCCGCGCCATCGGCTACTACCGACACGGCGCCGACAACGGATCGCTGCCGAACTACCTCGCCGCCAGCGGACAATGTCAGGAGTCGGGACGCGACCAGGCTCACGTGATGCTCGGACTGGGACAGCTCGCCGAGACGTGCGAGGTGGCGTGGAACCAAGGCGACGACCTCTATGGCGACCTCGACAACCGACTGCTGGCAGGCTATGAATACACGTCGCGTGCAAACCTCGGACTCGATGTGCCGTTCACCACATGGAAAGACCTCACCGGAAAATACAGCAACTGGAACGTGCTTGCCGAGGGCGCGCTGGGACAGTGGCGGGCAGTCTTCGAGATTGCCTATAACCACTATGTAGGCCGCCGCCACCTGGCGATGCCCGCCACGAGTCTGGCACTGGGCCACTACGTACGTCCCGAGGGGGCAGGCTTCACCTGCGACAACTCAGGCTTCGGCTCGTTGCTGTT
Source organism: uncultured Prevotellaceae bacterium (assembly GCA_946187025.1). GTDB lineage: Bacteria > Bacteroidota > Bacteroidia > Bacteroidales > Bacteroidaceae > Colivivens. The sequence continues at coordinate 2,890 of CAMHPM010000214.1, read as the reverse complement.
CTATCAGGGCACGGAGGTGGACGCGTTCACTGCTGTTCCGACTCCTATTACTTATAAGGTGAACAAGCGCCGGCCTTACAACGTTTCGACGGAACCCGTCATCAAGCTGGAGAATGCTCCTCGGCTGAGCCTCGTGCGCACCGTAGACTGCTGGCCCGAATACTGGGACTTGCTGCCCGTGCGGCAGGATGGCAACGTCTACGAATACGAACCGCAGGGAGCACGCTCGCGCAACGGCTACACATTTGCCGAAGGCGAGGTGGCGACCACCTTCCTGGTGCGCGAGCAGGCCGGGCTACCTGCCTTCGTCGACGGTGGAGCATCACGGCCCGTGCTACCACCTTTTAGTGTGAGCCCACTGCCCGAGAAGGACGGCCCCGCCCTCTCTGCCGACTATCACGTAGAGATTCGGCGCGCCACTGCCAACGCTGACGAGTGGACAACGGTTCCGGTGCTGCGTTGCAATGTCGACACACGCCGTGTGCAGCAAGCAGCGTTTGCCGAGTTCGACATGTCGGAGCCCGTCGTCGTTCGCATCACCAGCCACCGACCGGAGCAGGCTGCCACCGTCGACGTGCGTCCACACTCGCGACAGCTGCAGGCCTCAACGACAGCACCGTGCTACTGCGCCTCGACCGACCGGAATACCTCAGCGTGGAGTTTGGCTGCGACCGCCTGCACAACCTGCATGTGCTGGCAAACGCGCCACTCACCGAGCACCATTCGCCAGCTGAGCCGAAGGCCATCGACTGGGTGGCTCCGAACTCGCAGGACGTGTTCGTGGAAGGCGCCCGCCTCATCTACTTCGGTCCGGGCGTGCACAAGCCGAAGGACCTGCCTAGCGAGGAAATCAAGATTCCATCGAACTGTACTGTCTACTTGGCTCCGGGTGCCATTGTGAAAGCCCGGCTCATCGTCGACCGGGCTGAGAACGTGCGCATCGTCGGTCGCGGCATCATAGACCATCCGCTGCGAGGCATTGAAATCACATATTCGAAGAACGTGCTCGTCGATGGTATTACCATCCTGAACCCCGCCCACTACACCGTGTTCGGAGGACAGAGTGAGAACATCACCATTCGCAACATCAAGTCGTTCTCGGCACGTTCGTGGAGCGACGGCATCGACCTGATGTGCTGCCGCCACGTTCGCGTGGAGAACTGTTTCCTGCGAACCAGCGACGACTGCATAGCACTCTACAACCACCGCTGGTGGTACTGGGGCGGTTCGGAGGACTTCGACATCTCGCGCTGCATCTTCTGGCCGGATGTAGCCCACCCCGTGAACATCGGCTCACACGGCGACGACCGCGCCCCGAAGGGTGAGCTGCTCAGCGGCGTGCGCATCCACGACTGCGACATCCTCTACGGTCGCGAGCAGGGACTGCTGGCCATCCAGTGTGGCGACCAAAACACCATTCAAGACGTGCGGTTCGACAGCATTCGCATCGAGGGCGTGCAGCGAGGCCGCATCTTCGACCTGCGGGTGTTGTTCAGCGAGAAGTACAACCGCGCGCCGGGAGAGCTCATCGACGACATTCACTTCGACCATATCACCGTAGATGCCGACACCCCCGACGAGAACCTGATGCCCTCGCGTGTCGACGACTACGACCCCGCCCGCCGCGTCCGCAACTTCACCATCGGCGACGTGCGCATCGGCTCCCGACACTTCGATCCCGAACGCGACATCGTTCGCACGATGACACATGACAGTATTTTTGAAAATAAATAAAACCATCATGAAACAACTGCTCCTCACCTTTGCCCTGCTGGCCGTACAACTCGCCAGCGCCCAAACTACCGACTACGACACCAACCGCGGATTCATTCATCCCGGCGGACTCCACACACAGGCCGACTTCGACCGCGTGAAGGCACAACTCGAAGCCGGCAACCCCACCGTGAAGGAAGCCTATCGGGTGCTCACCTCGGCTGCTTACTCGCAATCGGGCGTGCAGACATATCCCGTGGAGGTCATCGTGCGCGGAGGCGGTTCGGGCGAAAACTACATGAACGCCTGCCGCGGAGCCGCTATGGCCTATCAGAACGCGCTGCGCTGGAAGATTGCCGGCACGAAGGCGAACGCCAATGCCGCCGTACGCATCCTCATGGCGTGGGCGAACACCACGAAGGACATCAGTGGCGACTCGAACTATGCTCTCGCCAGCGGCCTCTATGGCTATCAGTTTGCGCAGGCTGCCGAGCTCATGCGCGACTACGAAGGTTGGGAACGGGAGGACTTCGAACTGTTCAAGCGCTGGATGCTGCAAGTGTGGTATCCGAAGGCGCTGGGCTTCTTGCGTGGCCGTAACGGCACATGGGAGAATCAAGGCAAGTGGTGGCAGGCACCGGGACACTATTGGTCGAACTGGGGATTGTGCAATGCGCTGTGTGTGGCGATGATTGGCATCCTCTGCGACGATGTGTTCATTTATAACCAGGCGATGTCGTACTTCAAATACGACCAATGTGGCACGTTCCGCGAGAACCGCACCGACGTGCCCATCAAGAACGACGGCCTCACGGAGTTTCTGGGAAATCTCGTCGTGACGATGGTCAACAGCGACCTAGAGACGGGTGCCTATGGCTATCTCGGGCAGATGAACGAGAGCGGACGCGACACGGGCCACTCAGCAATGGCGCTCGGACTCGCGGTGGACTTGGCAAAGGTGGGATGGAATCAGGGCGACGACCTCTTTGCCTATATGAACCACCGATTGGCAGCCGGCATCGAATATGTGGCGGCACAGACACAGAGCGTTGCCAACCTGCCTTGGACGAACTATCAGTATGGCAGCAGCGGCTACTATTATAGCGACTCGCGAGCCTATGTGATGGAAGGTCCGGCGCTCGGAGCCCAGAACCGCCCGTACTGGGGCACCGTCATC
>CAMHPM010000213.1 GCA_946187025.1 uncultured Prevotellaceae bacterium | reverse complement strand
GGCTCGACGACCCCGACGACCCGGAAATACGCCGTTCCGAGAGTGGCACACCATACGCAGCGACCATCCACTGCAACAACATCAGCATCGTCGGGACCGACCCCGACCCCGTCAACACGGTACTGGCCGTAAACCGAGGTCAGACACACGGAGCCATCGGTAACTTCACGATGTTCCTGTTCCGCTGCAAGAACATACACACAGCCAACATAACCTACGGCAACTATTGCAACGTAGATCTCGACTATCCGCGCCAGCCCCACCTGTCACGTCCTAAACGCGCCGAGGCAGTGGTACAGGCACAACTGGCCGTCTGTTCGGGTACCGACAGCCTGCTGGCCGTCAACTGCCGTTTCATAAGCAGGCTCAACCTGTGCAACTTCATCGGAGCACGCCGAGCCACATTCGACCAATGCCACATGGAATGCACCGACGATGCACTGGCTGAAGGCACCTACCGCCGCTGCCATCTCACCTTCTACAGCAGCAAGCCGTTTTATTCAACCAGCCGCGGAGCATGGTTCGACGACTGCGATATCGACATAAAGACCAACGGCACCCAATATTTCACCAAAGTACCAGGGCCGATACACCTCAACAACGTGCGCTTCCACGCCGACCACAAGGTGAGCCTTGCATGGTGCAAGGAGAATCATCCCGAACTCTGTTCGGCCAAGGATATCACCCTGAACGGCAAGCCAGTGAAGATTGACGACACGCCTTACCGCCCGTTGCCTCAAGTGCACGAACGCATCGACGGCCGCAAGAGCGAAGGAGGCTACACATACGTGTTTGATGCCTATAAGCCAACCGACACCAACGACTACTCGTGGCAGCCTGCCCCGCAACGCGAGACATGGTACTGGGGCACCGCTCCCGACGGAGCCGAGGGATACAAAGGTTTCGTGCAGGCTCAGCGCGGAGCACGCATGTATATCACTCCCGATGCCACACGGCCTGCTATTACGTCAGTCAACCTCACTGTGGCTCCATGCAAGTCGGCCGGACAGGGTTTCGGAAGCGCCACTGGACAGTATATGGACATCTGTCTCGGCATGGATATGCAACGTCTCAGCGGCTACGGATTGCGGATAGAGCGCACTCCACAATACGACCATGCAGTAGAGATTTCGCTTGTGGAATATCGCGACGGCACCATCACGGCCATTTCCGACAGAGAGAAATGTGAGCTGTTCCGCACACCATGCACCATCGCTGTGGAGATGAAGAAAGGACACATCAGTGCCACGATAAAGCACGGAAAGAAGAAACAGACGCTCACGACCGACATACATGCTCCAGGTCTGGGACCATCGTTCATGCTGCAGCATACAGGTACCGTGGGCGGCGGGGCCACACTGATTGAGAGTATCAAAATAAAATAGGAGTAGCTATGATAAAAGAAACATTCGACCGCGACAGCCTGACATCGTTAGGCGAATATCTTGAATATGTGCCCTACGACGTGAGTCCACACACACTCTATAACGCAGGTATCCTCTACGATGGATTCGACCTGAAAGACGAGTCGTCGGCGTCAGAAACGTTTGATGCCCACGTATATCAGCACTTCATCAAGACAGGCAAGCGCTCGTTCAGCACCATGGAGTCGCTGGCCCGTTGCCTGCACGACAACGGCATACAGAACTCGCTTTTCAGCTTTCTGTCCAACTTCAAGCCGACCACCAATGTGGGCATCATGGGAGGTCATGGTCTGTTGCGCACCGACCCTATGTTTCGTGAGATTGTACACATAAGCAAGAGCTTGACCGAGAAGGGATTCCTGATGGTGAGCGGCGGTGGGCCGGGTGCGATGGAAGCCACACATCTCGGTGCGTGGCTTGCCGGCTATCCCGAGTCCGAAGTGTCAACAGTGCTTCACCGTCTCAGCATCGCCCCCAGTTTCCGCGATGCCAGCTGGCTGAAGTCGGCCTTGGAGGTGATGTGCGACTACCCTCAGACACGCTACGTCAGCCTCGGCATACCGACCTGGCTCTATGGTCACGAGCCGGCAACACCGTTTGCCACACATATTGCAAAGTTCTTCGACAATTCGATTCGTGAAGACGTGATACTGACCATTGCCTTCGGTGGTATCATCTTTACGCCTGGCAGTGCCGGCACCATGCAGGAGATATTCCAGGATGCGGTGCAGAACCACTACCTCTCCTACGAGATTGCAAGCCCCATGGTGTTCCTCGGCAGCCGGTTCTGGACCGAAGATATGCCTATCTATCCGTTGCTGAAACACTTGTCGGAGACAGGACGTTATAAGAACCTGCTGCTCACCCTGACCGACAGCAAAGACGAGGTGGTGCAGACATTACTCAACTTCAAGCCATCACTATGAACACATCAGCCATACGTGTCATCGCCTTTGATGCCGATGATACCCTCTGGGACAACCAGACACTATACGACCACACCGAGACACGCTACTGCCAGTTGCTGGAACCGTTTGGTACGGAAGACGAAATCCGCACCGCCCTCTACGAGGTGGAGAAGTCGAACATGGCATCCATGGGCTACGGCACCAAAGCGTTCGTGCTGTCGCTCATCCAGAATGCGCTCGAAATGAGCCACGACACCATCGATGCGGCTCGTCTGCACGCCATCGTGCGCATGGGTCAGGATCTGCTTATGAATCCTGCCACGCCGTTCGACGGAGTGCCCGAAACGCTACAGGCACTCCACGATTCGGGTCGCTACACCCTCGTCTGTTTCACTAAAGGCGACCTTCTCGACCAGGAGAACAAGCTTGTGAGGTCGGGCTTACGGCCTTTGTTCCATCATGTTGAGATTGTGTCGGAGAAAGGTCGCGACGAGTATCTTGCCCTATGTCGCAAACTGAATATCGCTCCTGCCGGGCTGCTCATGGTTGGCAACTCGTTCAAGAGCGATATACATCCAGTGCTCGAAATAGGCGGTATGGGCATACATATTCCTTACAAACGCATGTGGCAATACGAGTTGTTCGAGGAATACGAACACGAGCGCATGGCTCGCATCAGCAGTTTCAGCGAGCTCCTACCGCTCCTATAATGTCGCCGAGCGACGTGCAGTGGTGGTCGTCGAGCCAGCGGTCGATGCCCTGAGCTATATGCACGCTTGCTGCGGGGTCGATGAAGTTGGCCGTACCTACCTCTATGGCCGACGCTCCTGCCATGAAGAACTCGATGGCATCTTCGGCGGTCATGATGCCTCCCAGGCCCACGACAGGTATGTTCACGGCATGTGCCACTTGCCATACCTGGCGCACGGCCACAGGTTTCACTGCCGGTCCGCTCAGTCCGCCGGTGCCGATTGAGAGGCGGCTGCAGCGGCGTTCGATATCGATCGACATGCCCATCAGGGTGTTTATGAGGCTCACTGCATCGGCGCCTGCATCTTCCACTCCACGTGCTATATCGGCTATATCGGTCACATTGGGCGACAGCTTCACGATGAGGGTCTTGTGGTATGCCCGACGCACGGCCTTCACCACACTTGCCGCACCCTCGCGCGTCACTCCGAATGCCATGCCTCCCTGCTTCACATTGGGACACGATATGTTCAGCTCGATGGCTGGTATGCGGTCGAGGGCATCGATGCGGCTGGCACATTCTGCATAGTCGTCGATGCTGCTGCCCGACACGTTTACTACCATGTTTGTCGCTATGTCACAAATCTGCGGATATATCGTTTCGCAGAAGTAATCCACTCCTTTGTTTTGCAGCCCAACGCAGTTGAGCATTCCGCTTGCGGTCTCGGCCATGCGCGGATAGTCGTTGCCTTGTCGTGGATGCAGAGTCGTACCCTTCACTATGATGGCTCCTATTTGTGTCAGGTCCACCAAGTCGGCATATTCCAATCCGTAGCCGAAAGTGCCCGATGCCGTCATAACGGGGTTCGTCATCTTCAGCCCTGCTATGTTTGTAGTTATATCTGCCATGTCAGTTGATTAATGTTAAACACAGTTCCCTCGGTACATACACACACATTTCCTTTCACCGTGTGCTCCACGCAACAGAGGCACGCACCGAGTCCACATGCCATCATGTTTTCGAGCGACACCTCGCACACCGTTCCATGCTTCCTGGCATATCTGGCCACAGCCATCATCATCGGTTTTGGTCCGCAACATGCAATGCGCATATCGGCTGGCAGAGTGTCGGCCAGCAGCGGGCTGTCGGT
>CAMHPM010000212.1 GCA_946187025.1 uncultured Prevotellaceae bacterium | reverse complement strand
GGTTCGGGCCAAAGACCAGCATCGGACGCGGTAACCTCTCGTTCTCGACCATCAACATCGTGAAACTCGCCATCGAGTGCATGAACATCGAAAACGAGGAAGAACGCATCAACGCCTTCTTCGCAAAACTCGACAACCTGCTCGAAATCACAGCACAACAGCTGCACGAGCGTTTCCTCTTCCAGAAAACAGCCTACAAGAAACAGTTCCAGCTACTCATGTCGCGTCTGTGGATTGGTGCTGAAAACCTGAAAGACAACGAAACCATCGAGCCAGTCATCAACCAAGGCACACTCGGCATCGGATTCATCGGACTCGCAGAATGCCTCATCGCACTGACCGGCCACCACCACGGCGAAGACCCAAAGAGCCAGGAACTCGGACTCAGGATTGTGACCTACATGCGCGACCGGGTAAACCAGTTCAGCGAAAAATACCAGCACAACTACTCAGTGCTCGCAACTCCGGCCGAGGGACTTGCCGGACGATTCACACGCGGCGACAAAAAGACATTCGGCGAAATACCAGGAGTGACCGACAAAGACTACTACACCAACTCAAACCACGTACCGGTGTATTACCATTGCAGCCCACGCCACAAGGCAGAAATCGAAGCCCCATACCACGAACTGACACGTGGCGGACACATCTTCTACGTAGAAATCGACGGCGATGCAACACACAACCCTGCTGCAATCATGAACATAGTCGATCTCATGGACCACTACAACATTGGCTACGGCTCGGTAAACCACAACCGCAACCGCTGCATGGACTGCGGCTATGAAGACGCAACCGAGGGTCTCACCGTCTGCCCGAAGTGTGGAAGCACACATATCGACACCCTGCAACGCATCACAGGATACCTCGTGGGCACGACCGACCGCTGGAACTCGGGCAAACTGGCTGAACTTAAAGACCGCGTGGTACACAGATGACACTGTCTGTACTCGACATAATCGAAGGCACATCTGTTGACGGACCAGGACTGCGTACATCCATCTACTTGGCTGGATGTACGCATCACTGTGTCGGATGCCACAACCCACAGTCGTGGGATATAGACCATGGAACATCATATACCATCGATGCAATCATGGAAGTCATTCGCTACAACAACTTCCCAGTCACACTCACTGGTGGCGACCCGTTCTTCCAAGTTGATGCAGCAGCCGAACTGGCACACACCATAAAACAAGAACTCAACCTCAACATATGGTGTTATACAGGATACACATGGGAACAGCTCCAACTTCACGACAACTTCAGACAACTGTTGCAGCAAATCGACGTAGTGGTTGACGGACCATTCATACTGCCACAACGCGATATATCATTGCTGTTTCGTGGAAGCTCAAACCAACGCATCATCGACGTGCAAGCATCGCTGAACGCAGGAAAAGCAATTGCTTTCGACCTATAACTCATGTTTCAGACAACATATACATGTCAAACACAACAACTACATGCCCACACCAACCTATAACATACGCAAAGCCACCTCGACCGACATCCCACACATCATGCCGGTGATAGATGCCGCAAGGCATTTCATGGCTCTGACAGGCAACCACTGCCAGTGGATAAACGGCTATCCGGCCGAAAACAACATACTGGCCGACATCAACATGGGCGGGGGCTATGTGGTAGAAACCTCACTTCATAACAAAACATATAATTACGAAAACAAAACAACCCACGACAACACACCTGTTATCGTGGGTTATTTTGCTTTCCTATCATCTCCCGAACCTACATACGACACAATATACGACGGTCGTTGGCTGGACGACACACTACCCTACCATGTGATCCATCGCATTGCAAGCCTACCCGACTATCATGGTATCTTCCATGCCATCATCGAGTTCTGTGCCCTACACGAACCCAACCTACGCATCGATACACATCGCGACAACACAGTGATGCAACACTGCATACTGAGCCACGGATTCATCTACTGCGGTATAATCCACCTTGCATCAGGCAGCGAACGACTGGCCTATCAGAGGTTGATGAATCAAGATTAAGCTCAAGCTTAGCACAAAATGGGGTTCAAGCCACGGTATAGAGAGTTTCAGTGATAAGCTGGCACACCTGCTCAAGATACCGGCGGTCAATGTCGTCGAATGTAGCCAACTCGGTGCTGTCGATGTCGAGCACTCCTACCACACGTCTGTCTGAGCTGAATATAGGCACTACAATCTCGGAACGAGACAAACTGCTGCACGCAATATGTCCCGGGAATTCCTCAACATCTGGCACTACATGAGTCGTCTGCTCCTTCCACGAAGAGCCGCAGACACCACGCCCGAATGGAATTTTATAACAGGCCGTCGAACCCTGGAATGGTCCGAGATGCATATACTGTTCGCTCTTTACCAAATAGAAGCCTACCCAGAAGAAGCCAAACGTCTCCTTGATAGCTGCCGAGATATTGGCAAGCACACTCACTTCGTCGCTCTCACCCGAAATCAATGTTTTCAGTTCGGGCAGGAATTCCTGATATTTAGCCTCTTTCTGCATATCTTCCTCACATTTCTGCATACATTCCTCACCCATCAAATCTTGTCGAGCACAATCTTAATCAAGTCACCAATCTGATTCTTGTAACCCGTATTGGCCTCATGAGCTATACGGTTTGCAATAACCATACATACAGTCAATGCCCTGTGTCCCAGGTGACGGCACAATCCAGCTAACGCAGAACTCTCCATCTCGAAGTTTGTGATGCGGTACCCATGCCAGTCGAAGCTGCATATCTTCTCGTTGCGTTCAGGATCAGATAGCGGGATGCGCAATCTGCGACCTTGCGGACCATAGAAACCGCCACACGAGATTGTGACACCTTTCACCATCCCTGCCTCAGGTGTGAATATCTGATTCAGCAATGATGCATTGTTATCAACCACATATGGCGACGGAAGATTGTGATAATCCCATTCCAGATGTTCTGCAAAGGCATGTTCAAACTCCAGGTCGCATATCTCGTCACGGCCGGCATAATAGTTGAGCAGCCCCTCAAAACCAATAGACTTCTCACTGCATACGAACGTACCTACAGGTGTGTTGGCCTGTAAACCTCCACACGTTCCGATGCGCACCATGTCCATCTGAACAAGGTGCTCACACTCCGTACGTGTTTCGAAATCGATGTTTTTCAGTGCATCGAGCTCGTTCACGACAATGTCAATATTGTCACAACCGATACCATGCGATATGGCAGTGATACGTTTGCCACGATAAGTTCCGGTTATTGTATGAAACTCACGACTGCTTACATCACATTCGCGTGTGTCAAAGAACTGTGCAATGGTGTTCACACGGTCAGGATCGCCACACATCACAACCTTGTCGGCCAATTGGTCGGGGCGGATGTGGAGGTGAAACGAACTACCATCGGGGTTGATGATTAGTTCTGAAGGTGGGAAATACATGGTTAATTAATAGTTAAAAGTTATGAATAAAGTGTTAAACACATCCACCTGGATGGACTCCCCTCCATTGGTAGGAGCCTGAGGAGGTCATACCCGAATAGGTTCCCATCTTTAGAAATGGTCATGGGAGGCCAAACCTGGTTAGGTTTCCTTTTTTAGTAGGAATCAGGCGAGGCCTCCTCCAGATGGATTTCAGTCCTTTGGAAAGGGCTGAGGAGGTTTAGGTTTCAAGACAAATACTTGTCCATGGCAGCTGCAGCACGGCGTCCGTCGCCCATGGCAAGGATAACTGTAGCACCGCCACGCACGATATCTCCACCTGCAAAGATGGTAGGTATGTTGGACTGCATGTCGTCGTTCACTGCAATGGTGTTCTTTCTTCCGAGCTCCAATCCTGCAACCGACTTCGGCACAAGTGGGTTTGGCGATACACCTACAGCCACAATTGCCATGTCAATATCGATGGTTTCGATGGCTCCTTCGATTGGAACAGGACTGCGGCGGCCAGATGCGTCGGGCTCGCCAAGTTCCATCTTTTGCAGGCGCACTTGGGTTACATGTCCCTTTTCGTCGGCTATATACTCTATCGGGTTGTGCAGTGTGAGGAATTCTATACCTTCTTCCTTGGCATGTTTCACCTCCTCAAGTCGTGCTGGCATCTCTGCTTCGCTACGACGATATGCAATAAACACGCGCTCGGCACCGAGACGTTTAGCAGTGCGGCAAGAGTCCATGGCGGTGTTACCACC
>CAMHPM010000211.1 GCA_946187025.1 uncultured Prevotellaceae bacterium | reverse complement strand
CATACTTCAACCTCAACGGCGACCCTAACGAGCCTATCACCAACCACCTGCTCACAGTGAAGGCATCAAACTTCACTCCTGTTGACAGCACTTACATGACAACAGGCGAGATTGCTCCGGTAGAAGGCACACCAATGGACTTCACCACTGCTAAGGCTGTAGGCGAGGAAATCGACAACTTCGACTATGAGCAGCTGAAGAACGGTAACGGCTACGACCACAACTGGGTGCTCGACAACGAGAACAACATCGACGCAGCTGTGATCAAGCTCGAAAGCCCTAAGACCGGCATCGTGCTTCAGGTTTATACCGACCAGCCAGGTGTTCAGGTTTACACCGGCAACTTCCTCGACGGCACCGTTACAGGTAAGAAGGGAATCGTATATAAGAAGCGCACAGGTATCTGCCTCGAAACCCAGAAGTATCCAGACTCACCAAACAAGCATTGGCCTGAATCAAACGCATGGGTAGAGCCAGGCGAAGAGAATGCATACGCACACACTTGTATCTTCAAGTTCTCAGTAGCTGAATAAATAGTTGTTCGGAGTTTTCGGTCACATGGCCGAGAACTCCGAAAACGTATATTATATGAAGCAACAAACTTAATTCATTAATCAATAATCAAATCAATCAAAATTAAAACATGAACGTTTTAGAAGCATTAAAAAACAATGGCTTTGAGACCATTGACTACATCGTGGTCCTCATCTACATTGTTATCCTGGTGAGCCTTGGACTATTCCTCTCACGCAGTAAGAAGGGCGAAGAGAAATCATCGAACGACTACTTCCTTGCAGGTAACACCCTGACATGGTGGGCAGTGGGTGCATCGCTCATTGCGGCCAACATCTCAGCCGAGCAATTTATCGGTATGTCGGGTTCTGCCTACGTGTCGGGTATCGCCATGGCAGCCTACGAGCTCGAAGCAGCTCTTGCACTCATCATCGTGGGTAAGTTCCTCCTCCCACTCATGATTAAGAAGAGAATATTCACTATCCCTCAGTTCCTGAGCGACCGCTACAACTGGGGTGTGGGTCTTGCATTCTCAATCTTCTGGCTCTTCCTCTATGTGTTCATCAACCTTACATCGGTTGCATGGCTCGGAGCTATCGCCATCAAGATGATTCTCGGTCTGCCAGACGTGCCAGGCAACATCCTCGGTATGCCTGTCGATATGACACTGCTCACCATCATCCTCATCCTGTTCGTTATCGCAGGTGTTTACTCTATCTATGGTGGTTTGGCATCAGTGGCATGGACCGACGTGATGCAGGTTACATTCCTCGTTGGTGGTGGACTCATCACTGCTTACTTCGCCCTCGACTTCATCGCAGGCGAACTCAACGTCGATGGCGGTGCACTCGGTGCATTGAGTAAGATATACTCTGAACTGGGACAGATTGACGGCGACAAACACTTCAACCTGGTTGTGAACAGTACCGGCGGTGCATACGCTGACGGTGTTGTCAACGAGCCTTACTTCGACATACCAGGTATCGTGGTTATCGTAGGTGCCCTCTGGCTCACCAACCTCGGCTACTGGGGCTTCAACCAGTACATCATCCAGAAGGGTCTCGCTGCAAAGAGCCTCGACGAAGCAAAGAAGGGTATGGTATTCGCCGGATTCCTCAAGATATTGATCCCGTTCATCGTATGTATCCCCGGTGTTTGCGCATTCTATATCGTGAACCAGCAGCCTGAACTCTACGAGAAGCTGATTGGCGGCGTGGTTGAACACGGTATCACACGTCCAGACCAGGCCTATCCATTCCTCATCCACCACTTCACCCCGACAGTTGTGAAGGGTCTGGCATTCGCAGCACTCGCAGCAGCAGTAATCTCTTCACTTGCTTCAATGTTCAACTCTACTTCTACCATCTTCACGATGGATGTATATAAGAAGTTCATCAACAAGAACGCAAGCGACAAGAAGCTCGTGACCGTTGGTCGTATCACATCACTCTCTGCACTCATCATCGCCCTCATCGCCGTATATCCAATCATGGGTGGTGCCGACCAGGCATTCCAGGTGATTCAGGAATACTCAGGCTTCGTATATCCAGGTATCGTAGTCATCTTCGGACTCGGTCTGCTCTGGAAGCGCAGCTCAGGCACAGCAGCAGTTGTTGCAGCCATCGGTACATTCCTCTTCTCTATCATCTTCAAGTTCGCTCTGCCTGAGGTTCCGTTCCTCATCCGCATGGGTTACGTATTCCTCTGCCTCGTGGCTCTGTTCATCCCTATCTCAATGATGAGCAAGAAGACCAAGCCAGCAGAAGTGCTGTCGGCCGATGTAGTGAAGAAGCAGCTCAAGTGGTCGAGCATCATGCTCTGCCTCTCAGTTATCACACTCGTTGCAGGTATCATCATGATGATGGACGAAAACTGCCGCAACTACGGTGCCGAGACTATCTTCTTCCTCACCGTCATGTTCTTCACACTCTTCTGGTACCTCCGCTCAAATGCTAAGGACCGCGTAGAAGACGTGAAGTCAATCGGTGTCGATATCGAGATATTCAAGACCAACGCCACATTCAACGTTGGTGCAATCGGAATCATCATTATCCTCGCAGTGCTCTACATCTGCCTGTGGTAACACACTGAACAAGCTACACCTATTATTATATATAGTAGGTGTAGCTTTTCTATCAAAAACATAAATAAGACAACACTGCCGCAAACAACTATAGTCTCTAAAGGACGAACGCCGTGGGACGAAGGGCCGAACGCCATGGGACGAAGGGCTGAACGCCATGGGACGAAGGGTCGAACGCCATGGGACATAATGATGCACACGCAGAAGGATTTCTCGTTTCCGTGGATTGACTACAATCTTTAGAAAGAAGAAATGATGCAACAACGTGCATCGCCTACACACCTTACTGACGGCATGTCAACAAAAAAGCGAAAGAAATTAAAATTGTATTAAACTATATCAAACTATGTTAGAAGAACTGAAACAGAAAGTGTTCAAGGCAAACCTTGACCTCGTGAAACAAGGACTCGTTATCTTCACATGGGGTAACGTGTCGGGTATCGACCGCGAAAAAGGACTCGTAGTAATCAAACCATCGGGCGTGAGCTACGACGAAATGAAAGCAAGCGACATGGTGGTGGTTGACCTCGAGACAGGAAAAGTGGTGGAAGGCGACCTCAACCCATCGTCCGACACACCGACACACCTCGTGCTCTACAAGGCATTCCCCAACATACAAGGAGTGGTACACACCCACTCAACCTATGCAACTGCTTTTGCACAGGCCGGATGCGACATTCCGAACATCGGAACCACACATGCCGACTACTTCTACAAAGACATACCATGCACCCGCGACATGACTGAAGCCGAGGTGAAAGGACAATACGAGCTGGAGACCGGCAACGTGATTGTAGATGAAATCCTCAACATACGCCACATCAACCCCGACCACACACCAGCCGTACTCGTCAAGAACCACGGTCCGTTCTCGTGGGGTACCAGCCCAGACAACGCTGTTTATAATGCAAAAGTGATGGAACAATGTGCCAAGATGGCATTCGTGGCAATGAGCGTCAACCCAGGCCTCACCATGAACCCGCTCCTCATCGAGAAGCACTACATGCGCAAGCACGGCCCGAACGCTTATTATGGCCAGAAGAAACATTGAAAATTGAAGATTGAAGGGAACACTGGTGAAAATAATAAAAACAACTAAAACCAAAATTAATAATTAACCAAGAAGGTTGTTGAAAGAAAACCCGAAGCATAAATAATCTTCAATTTTCAATCTTCAATCTTCAATTAAAAAATTAAAATTATGTTTGAAAATTTAGAACTTTGGTGGGTGACTGGTGCACAGTTGCTCTATGGAGGTGATGCAGTCGTAGCAGTCGATGCACACTCAAAGGAAATGGTAGCAGGACTCAACGAATCAGGCAACATCCCTGTAAAGGTTGTGTATAAAGGCACAGCCAACTCTTCGAAAGAAGTAGAGGCAGTGATGAAGGCAGCCAACAACGAAGAAAAGTGCGTGGGTGTAATCACATGGATGCACACATTCTCGCCTGCCAAGATGTGGATCAAGGGACTTCAGGACCTGCAGAAGCCACTCCTCCACTTCCACACTCAATACAACGCCGAAATACCTTGGGCAACAATGGACATGGACTTCATGAACCTCAACCAGAGTGCTCACGGCGACATCGAGTTCGGAC
>CAMHPM010000210.1 GCA_946187025.1 uncultured Prevotellaceae bacterium | reverse complement strand
GGCCTGTAGAAAGCACATAGTTGCCGTCCGATTGCTGTACGATGGCTGCCTTGCCATAGAGTCGTCCGTTGTATGTGCCCGAGTCGTCGGCTGGTGTTCCGTTGTCGAATGAGAATCGCAGACGAGGTTCGGGCAGCGGGTTGGCCACCGGTCGTACCACATCGGCTACTTGCAAACGCAACACATTCACCGAATAAGCATCGGCATCGAAGCTGATGGTGCCATCAGTTCCCACCGTCACATCCTTTGCGTGAGGTGTGATGTTGAATGGGTTGGTCAGTGTGTTTTCATCGGTGCCGCTCTGAGCCGACAGCACTTCTGCACTGCCAGACATCACACGTGCGCCCTTGAACTGCAAGTTCACCGGTGTTGCACTGCTATGAGGGTTGACGAGTTTCACGTAGAGCATTCCTGCCTCGTCGTCGATATTTGCGCTTGTAAATATCTGTCGGTTGGCATATTGCTTGAGGTTGGTGTCGATGATGAGTTCGCCGTCGATATAGCAACGCACATGCTGACCGTCTTTCCTCACACGTATGGTATATTGCTGTCCGGTTGTGAGCGTACCTGCTTTGTCGGCCAGCGTCGATTTCACACCGTCCTTACATTGTTCCACTGCATGTTTCGAGTTGCCCCACCCTCCGACGTTGAACCATGAGTAGTTGTTAGAGTCTTTGTAGTCGAAGATGATGAGGAATCCTTCAGCCCCGCTCTGCTTGGTTGCCTTCACGGTCATATCCACGTTGGTGGTTGTGAAGAGCCGGTTGAGCACACAAGTCACATCGGCAGCCGAGGCGTTGGTCTGTCGGAATGTGCTGTCGGCCAGTGTCCACGACCCGTTTTTCGTTGTCCAGTCGGTTGCCACGAGGTCGGTTGCCACGAATGATGTGTCCGTTGCAGTGACGGTGAGTCCTGTGAATGTTGCACGCGTTGACCATGTGCCGAGTCCGATGCTTCCCTTGCTGCCGTCAAACCCTGGCAGGTTGCCCGTTTCAGTCCAGCGTATGTTTTCTTTTCCTATGTTGTTGCTGAACATGCGCTGCACGTAATACGACGGTGTGCCGTAGCTGAGCGATGCGTTGAAGCGTATCATGTCGGGATGCCATGCATAGTTTTCCTCATGGGTGAATATAGGTGCATAGCTCATCATGGTCACCGACTCGCTGTTGTTTTCGCATCCTTGCATGAACACGGCTTCGCCTATGGCGGCATTCATGTTGCCCCACCATCCGCAGTCTTTGGTCACAGCATATTCGCCCACATAAATCTTGGTTGAAGAAGCCGACTGGTTGTCGTAGCGTCCGTATTGGTTGATGAAGAATTCGGGCGTATCGTAGTAGTGTTCGTCTTTCAATTCAACCGGTTCGGTCACATTGTCGAAGTAGTAGCTGTCGGCCACCAAGTGCATGTCGGGCCATTGTGTCTTGATGGCACGGTAGAACTGCATGTATCGTCTCATGTAGTCGTCGCGGTTGAGCATGAATTCCTGCTCGTTACCTATCTCCATGTATTTCAGGTCGAAGGGCTCGGGGTGTCCGTTCTTGGCACGCATACGTCCGTAGAATGTTTCGGTGGCTGAACCTCGTGCATACTCGATTGCATCGAGAGCCTCCTGAATGAATGGGTCAATGTTGTTTTCGTCCACTTTCCAGTCGTGACCAATACCCATGTTGACCACAAACAGGGCACTTGCCCCGAGGTCTTCGGCCAGTTGCAGGCACTCATGATAACCCAGTCCGTCGGTCACTCGGTATCCCCAGTTGCGGTTGAGGTGTCCCGGTCGTTCCTCGATAGGACCTACCGACTTCTTCCATTCGAAGCGGTTGGTGCGTCCGTCGGCATACGCACCCTCGATGTAGCATCCACCAGGGAATCGCATGAACCGTGGATGCAAGTCGGCCAGCATCTGTGCCAGGTCTGGACGGCATCCGTTGGGGCGGTCCTTAAATGTAGGCGGGAAGAGGCTCACTACGTCGAGATAGATGACGCCGACCTTCAAGCCCCTAAGTGCAAACATACCGCGCTCGTCGCTGGCTGTGGCGGTGATGGTGGCGGTCAGTTTCTGCCACTCCTGTGTGGCATCCACCTCGATGGTGGTATATCCTATGCGTCGTCCGTTGCTGTTCTGCAGTTCGGCCACGATGTTGCCGTCGTAGTGGTCTTGTGCCTTCAGCCAAAACGTGAGGTTGTAGGTGCGTCCCTTCACCACGTTGATGCCCCAGTAGCCATCGTTGCGCACACCTGCGTTCGCCGATTTGATGTTGACTTTCAAGGCACGCTGCTGCACGGTGTTGAGCATTCCGTCGGCTGAGAGTGAAATCTCGGCATTGCCTATAGCCGTCCATCCGTCGGGCGAGCTTAGGTTGTCTTCCATCGAGCGGTTGCGTATCAGTTCGGCGTAGAGGCCGCCGTCGCCTGCATGGTTGATTTCTTCGAAAAAGATACCGTAATGGTCGTCGCTCACCTTCTGTCCGCGGTTGGCGACATCGAAGCTGAGTGTCACTTGCCCGTTTGCCGTAAGTGCGGAGAGAGCCAGCAAAAGAGTTGTAAGATGTTTATAAAGTTTCATAGTTGTAAGTTGTTATATTTTCTGATGAGGATTTGACATTATTGTTTCCGTCTGCCCAAAAAACGCAATTATACGTAACTTTGCAGATTCGTCTGCCCAAAAAACGCAATTATACGTAACTTTGCAGATTCGTCTGCCCAAAAAACGCAATTATACGTAACTTTGCAGATTCGTCTGCAAAGTTACGCCATTTCTACGTTTCGGCTGTTAACGATAAAACGGATAGTGTTACCATATTTACTGATTCATCATCCGATATACCCCTTTACCTGCATATCGTAATAGAGGGCCTCGAGTTCCTGCAAGCTGAGTTGCTCTATCGAGTGTTCCAACTGCTTTATGAGCATGGTGCGTCGGTAGTCGTCCGACTGACTGAACGAATCTCTGTACGACATTTCCTTAGTTTTCAGTTGTTTGTGTTACTGAGGTTAAAGTTTCACTACAATCTCGTCCATCGTCTTGCGGCGTTTCTCTGCAGCTTCCACGGCCGGATACCCAATCGGGATGATTACGACCGGTTCCTCGCCCTGTTTCATTCCCGGCAACTGGCGGCACAGGGCGGCATCGAAGTTACACACCCAGCAGGTGCCGAGTCCCACCTCGGTGGCGGCCAGGCACAGGTGTTCCACGGCAATGGCCACATCGATATCGCCGTGGGGCTTACCGTCGGCACGCACCCACTGCTCATCGGTCAACACCGTTGCAACCACATACACTGGTGCCGACTTAAACCATTCACGGTCGTAGCACTGCTGCACAAGCCGACGGCCCTCGTCGCCTTCAACGATATGAAATCTCCACGGCTGGCGGTTGACGGCCGACGGAGCCATGCGCACACATTCCATCACATACGACATCTTGTCCGTCTCGATGGCACGAGCCTCGTAGCTGCGGCAGCTGTAGCGGCTCTTTATAAGAGAAAGTAAATTCATAGTACTGACGTTGTTGAGTTTGTGAGTTTTTAAGTTATTGAGTTCGTGAGTTTGTGAGTTTTTAAGTTCGTGAGTTTGTGAGTTTTTGAGTTCATGAGTTTGTGCGAAAACTTAAAAACTAAAAAACTTACAAACTTACATTCTTGTTATATCACCCCACAAAGATAGCAAACATTTTCCTACCCGCAATACATTTTCAGCAAAAACACACCCGCCAGCCGGTCATTTCCATCCTCCGCCACTACTTCCGGCACACCGCAGCGACAACCGGCATCGAAGTTGATTGCCGGTCACCGCTTTGCCAGTTATGTATTTTTTTAAGACTTCTAAGGTGAAAAAAGTGGTTGTCGGAACACACCACAAGGCTGAGCCGGCCGATGGCGGACAAGCACGGCCGCTCACACTTTTACTGAGGTGCGGCCGAGAGTGCGCAGAAAGAGAAATGGGGACAGGGCGAAAGAGATAGCAAAGCAAGAAGCAAGAAAGATACCAAAGACACCTGACACCAAAGACACCAAAGACACCTGCACTTGGTAATCATCATGAGTTTTATGAAGTTGATATTTTACTTTTTTACCTATATAATCCCCTTTTTTATACCTTATTGCAATGTGTGAATGAAAGCATTGTTGCTATGTGGAGTAAGCAAAAGCAGGGATTTTGTAATATAATTACAAAAACACACAAAAAACACACGGTTCG
>CAMHPM010000209.1 GCA_946187025.1 uncultured Prevotellaceae bacterium | reverse complement strand
AGTCAAGTCGCCCGAGTGCCACTGTGCCTTGTTCTCAGATGGGTCGAGGTCGTCGTAGATGTATGGTATCGACTGGCATTCCATTGCTTCAACACCTTGGAAGAGGAGTCCACGACCTGAGCGATCGGTCACTTTCCAGTAACGCACCTGAGTCTTGTTACCCGACTCTTGCGGACGAACATATCCCCAGTACTGTTCTGATACGTTCTGATGGTACAATCCGATGTTGGCAAAGTTATTACGGTCGATATAATTTTCCTGAGGACCCTTGCCGTAGAACTCGATATGGTCAAAGTTGCGTGGCATCTCAAGCTCTATTCCGAAGCGTAACAGCTGCGGCAGGCGGTTGGCACCCTCGCCTACTGTCATGTCTTCAGTTACAATAATCTTTCCTTGAGGAGTGATGACATAAGTCATTGTCAACTGTGGTTGCTGTGGCTGCTGAGGTTGCTCTTGTTGCTGACCTTGTTGCCCGCGTTGACGATTCTGTTGTTGTGCAGCAATGCCCACCGTATATTTTGCAATTACTACATAGTTGCTTCCCTGCTGTTCTTTGTCGAGTGAAGTGAGTCTCAGGCTTGGGTTGCGCCATCCACGCAAACTGCGTTGCATACCTGCACCGTGGTCGTTGTCGGTTGGTGCACGCCAGAAGTCGGGCTTCATTTCGTATCCGGTCTCAAGCATTGGCTGACCATCGACATCGAGATGTGAGATGCGGCCGTTCTGCTTGTTGAAGATAACATCTACATTACCTGCGGTGAACCAGAGGTAGGCCACGTGGTCTTCCATCTTTACAGGGTCGCCAGCCTCGGCTGCAACGGCTGCTGTGTCGATATACTTATAGTCGGTAAGCACAAACTGGTCGTGAGCAACAATCTCGCCCGACTGCATGAGCATTGCAGGTTTGTTGAGACGATAAGCAATGTTGCATACAATTTCCTTACCATCGAGATTCGAGTCTTTGAGTGCTTTTGCAATTGCAGGGATGGTTACTGTCTTGCGACTCTGAGGCTTGATATTTAGTTTCACTACATCAAGTGTACCTTCTGCAACCTTTGTACCTTCAGCCTCGATGGTGTAATACAGAGTCACATTCTCTATTGGAACGAAGAAGTTTTCGTTGTAAATCTCAATCTTACCGCTCTTCTTGTCGATAAGTGTTGTCCAAATATTCTGATAATAATACTGCACTTCGTATGCATGTGGGTTTGGTTCGCGGTCAGGATTGATCACACCATTGCAGTTGAAGTTGTTGTCGCTTGCAGGATAACGTCCGTAGTCGCCACCATAGGTCCAAATCTGCTTACCTGTAATCTTGCTCTTACCACGCAGTCCCTGGTCAATGAAGTCCCAGATGTATCCACCTTGGTAGGCAGGATACTTACGTACGAGATCCCAATATTCCTTGAAACCACCGATAGAGTTACCCATAGCATGTGCATATTCACACTGGATGAGTGGACGCGGGTTATCATTTTGAGAATAACGCTCACAGCCATTGTAGTCGTAGTACATAGGGCAGTAGATATCAGTCTTTCCGTTTTGTCCTGCCTGCTCATACTGGCACGGACGTGAAGGGTCGTACTGTTTCACCCAGTCGTAGGCATCCTCGAAGTTCTTACCATATCCGGCCTCGTTTCCGAGCGACCACACGATGATTGCAGGATGGTTCTTAAACGACATCATGTTGTGATGCTGACGCTCAACATGTGCATCATGGTAGTCTTCACGACGTGCAAGAGTTGCATTGCCGTAGCCCATACCGTGGCTCTCGATGTTTGTCTCGGCTGTGATGTAGATTCCGTATTCGTCGCAGAGGTCATACCAACGTGGATCGTCTGGATAGTGGCATGTACGTACTGCGTTTACGTTGAGTTGCTTCATCACTTTTATGTCTTGAAGCATACGCTCATAGCTTACCACATAGCCGCCATCAGGGTCGAGCTCATGACGGTCAACACCTTTTATCAGTACCGGCTTACCGTTAACAAGCAACTGCTTGTTCTTTATCTCTACCTTGCGGAAACCTACCTTCTGCGGTATCACTTCCACAACTCGGTTGCCTTCTTTCAGTGTAGTATATAATGTATATAAATAAGGTGACTCAGCACTCCACTTCTGACAGTCGGCCAACGACATCTTGCATTGTACATCGGCTATAGTTGCAGTTCCAGGAGCTTCCTTCACGGTCTTTCCTGTTGCGTCTTTCAGCGTGAAAGTGAGGCTATAGTCGGTTGCCGGTTGTTCGATAGCAACTTTGATATCGAGGAAACCGTCGCGGTAGTCGGGTGTGAGGTCAGGAGTGATGAAGATGTCACGCACATGTGTCTGCGGACGTGTGTAGATGTAGTTCTCGCGTGCAATACCGCACAGACGCCAGAAGTCTTGGTCTTCGAGGTAAGAACCGTCACACCAACGCATTATCTGCATTGCGATGAGGTTGCGCTCGCCAGGTTTGACGTAAGGAGTGATGTCAAACTCAGCAGCCACTTTCGAGTCTTCGCTGTAACCTACATACTTGCCATTTACATACATAAAGAGGTTGCTCGTAGCCGAACCAATGTGTATGTATATCTTTTGTCCTTGCCATGTAGCCGGAATGTTAAACCACTGGCGGTAACTTCCTACATGGTTTTCAAGATCTTGCACGTAAGGAGGGTTTGTACGCCAGTCGTTACGCCACGCATACTGGTTGTTGACATAGATAGGATCGCCGTAACCGTTGAGTTCCCAAATGCCAGGAACGGGCATCGTACCCCATGAGGAGTCATCGTAATTAACAGCATAGAAGCCTTCAGGACGCTGGTCAGCATTCTTCACCCAGTTGAACTTCCATTGTCCCTCGATACTGAGGAAACGGCTCGAGCCAGCCATCTTGCCACTTTGAGCCAGATTATCAGACTCGTAGGCAAAGAAAGTCGATACGTTGTCCAACCGATTGTCGGCATTGACACGAGGGTCGTTCCAACAATTGGCAGGTTGAGCAGCTACCGAAAGCGATGTCAGACACGCCCCCAGTGCAATAGTCAGAGATTTCTTTTTCATGAGCATATATGTAAGAATTGGTTATAATACATTTTAATTACGATGCAAATATACAAACAATAAGTAGAACTACCAAATAAACGACAAAAAAAATATGGCAATTGTTGAAAAGACCACCGTTTTCAAGTCTATTCAATATCAGATAAAACATTTTTTAATATCAAAGAACGTACTTATCGATATCAAAGAACGTACTTATCGATATCATAAACCCATTTATTTGATATCGGTAAAAGCATTTTTCATCGGTGAAAAAGTCGCAGACAACGTTCGAACCATCTGAAACCATATGATATGCAGCATGAAGTATCAAATGTTACAGCATTTGGTCGGAATGCGATAATATACGCGCGAATATTATAGTAATTTTGCAACGTAATCAGATTAAACAACTCTATCCACTCAAGAAAACATGAAAAAAGAACTACTACTTACTATCATCGGGCTGGTTTGCATACAAGCATCGGCCTACAAACAACAGAGCATCGACATCAATGTTAACGGCCAGAGTCGTAACATGGTGGTGTTCACCCCCGATGTCTTGCCCGACAACAGTCCACTGTTTATCGTCACCCATGGTATGAACCAGAATCCTGAATATCAGTATGGTTCGGACAAGATGTATGAGATGATCGACACGGCCAAATTTGTCATCGCATACCTTCGCAGCGATGGTTCCACATGGGATACTGGAGGTACCAAAGACCAGAACTTCGTAATCAAGACTATTGACGAAATGGCCTCACGGTTCAGCATCGATACCAACCGTGTGTATTGGTCGGGCTTCTCCATGGGTTCAATGCTCATACACCACTGCATTGCCAACATGCAAGACAAGATTGCAGCTTTTGCACCGACAAGCGGTATTCAGTTCAGCGAACAGCCATGGAACAACTGCAAGAAACCAGTAGTCCTGCTCGAAGTCATTGCCTATGGCGACGATGTGTTTGGTTATGAGCAATATGGCATCCACGACTATATCGAGAACTATGCCAAACACGACAAACACACCAACTACAAGAAACTGACAAACTACAAACCCATCAGCAGCAGTTGGTTCAATGGCGACCTGGAAATATGGAATGGCGGACCAAACGGCGGCGAGGTGGCTCTATACTCATACAACAACGGTGGTCACTGGCCAATGGACCTCAACCGTCATCTCATCTGGGCTTTCTGCAAGCGATACACCCTCG
>CAMHPM010000208.1 GCA_946187025.1 uncultured Prevotellaceae bacterium | reverse complement strand
ACGTGATAAACTGCAGGTTGCCCATCGCGTCCTTGCCCGGAGCCAGCAACTGCACACCTGTGTCGGTGCCTAGGCTCCAGTTGTTGTGCTTGCCCGAGCCGTTGATGCCCGCAAACGGCTTTTCGTGAAGCAAGAGTACAAACCCATGCTTGCGGGCAATGTTGTTCATCAGGTTCATGATCATCTGGTTCTGGTCGTTCGACAAGTTTGCCTCGCCATAGATCGGAGCCAGTTCAAACTGGTTGGGCGCCACCTCGTTGTGGCGGGTCTTGATAGGAATCCCATGCCGGTAACCCTCAATTTCCACTTCGCGCATGAACGCAGCCACACGCGTCGGAATAGCACCGAAGTAGTGGTCGTCGAGCTGCTGGTTCTTCGACGACTCGTGACCCATCAGCGTGCGCCCCGTGAGCATGAGGTCGGGACGTGCGGCATAGAGGTCTTCATCGACAAGGAAATACTCCTGTTCCCATCCCAGATATGAATACACCTTTTGCACCTTTGGGTCAAACAAGCGGCAGATGTCGGTTGCGGCCTCGTTCACTGCCTTTATCGATCGTTTCAGCGGGGTTTTATAGTCGAGTGCTTCGCCCGTGTATGATATGAATACGGTTGGAATACAGAGTGTATCGTCTTGTATGAACACCGGCGATGTAGGGTCCCATGCCGTGTATCCACGAGCCTCGAATGTAGCGCGTATTCCGCCCGAAGGGAATGAGCTGGCATCGGGCTCCTGCTGCGAGAGCGACCGTCCGTCAAACCTCTCTATCATGCCTCCCTTGCCGTCATACTCCATAAACGAGTCGTGCTTCTCGGCTGTGCCCTCGGTCAGAGGCTGGAACCAGTGGGTGATATGTGTCACGCCCTGCTCCATGGCCCAGGTCTTCATGCCCTCGGCCACACGGTCGGCCACCTCGCGGCTCAGCGGCTGTCCGCCGTCGATGCAGACAACAAGTTCGTTATAAGTCGCACAGTCCAGATACTTGCGCATCTTGTCGCGATTGAAGACCAGCTCACCGAAGTATTTCGATGGCCGGCTGGCTGGAGTGGCTACTGGCATGGCCTTCTTCTTGAAGGCATCCTGAACTACGTCGAATCTCAGTTTGCTCATGTGGTTGATGTCGTTTTATGATTTTATTTACATCTGCCCGTGTTTTACCGACCTTATAAAAAAGGAAACTGATTCTTGCTCGAGAATCAGTTCTTGTTTATATTATGCCGGTCATTGTCATCATTGTTCCGATGTACTTAATGTAATTTTACGGTGCAAATTTACACATTTTCTTCTTTTCCACAAGCGTTTTCCACATCTTTTTCAATATTTAAGCAGCATTTTTCTCACACTGACACACAAATCACAACGTGAGCATGTAAATGCGACTGCGCACTCGCGACCTTACGACTGCGCACTCGCAGCAACACCATCGACAAGGTGTCTGCAGATACACTCTCGGCACCGACGAATGCTTAGCCGAATAAATGATGACAAATTTGAAAGTACCACAGTTGCTTGCGAGAGCGACCATGGTTTCAATTATACCTTAAAACACAACAAATATCACGAAAGCGACACATTATATTAAATAAATAAGGGAAATGTGTTGCGGTGTCGGAAAAAAGCATTAACTTTACGACGTAATTAACAACATTCGAACTATGAACGACAAACAGACATCGGTATTTTTTGCTGTTGACCTTGGTGCTACCAGCGGTCGGACCATACTTGGATATATAGAGGACGGAAAACTCACACAACGTGAACTCACCCGTTTTCCAAACCGTATCATCAACGTGGGAAGACAACTATACTGGGACATATATGCCCTCTACGACGAAATCATACGCGGACTCCGACTCTGTGCCGACGAAGGAATCAGCCTCACCTCTATCGGCATCGACTCGTGGGGTGTGGACTTTGTGTGCATCGGCAGCGACGGGCAAATACTTCGCAACCCACGATGCTACCGCGACCCATACACCGACCACGCCATGGATGAGTTTTTCAAGAAAATACCACGCAAAGAAGTATATACAAAAACCGGCATACAGTTCATGCCGTTCAACTCCCTATTCCAGCTCGCAGCCCAACGCGCCGAAAGCAATTCGGCACTCGAAGCTGCCGACAAAGTGCTCTTCGTGCCCGATGCACTGACATATATGCTCACCGGCGAGGCAGTATGCGAATACACCATACTGAGTACCAGCCAGATGCTCAACCCCGTGACCCGACGCATCGACTCCGAACTGGCCGGCGCCGTGGGCCTCGGCGAAGAGAACTTTGGCCGATATGTTGACCCAGGACAAGTGGTGGGCATGCTTTCCGATGAAGTGCAGCGCATCACGGGTCTCGGCCCTGTGCCAGTAGTGGCCGTGGCAGGACACGACACGGCAAGTGCCGTGGCTGCCGTGCCGGCACTCGATGCCAACTACGCCTACCTGAGTTGCGGCACATGGTCGCTGCTCGGCATCGAGGCACCCGAGGCAATCATCAACGACCGAAGCATGGAATACAACTTCACCAACGAAGGAGGCATTGAAGGCACCACACGTTTCCTGAAAAACATATGCGGCATGTGGCTGCTCGAACGCTGCCGGGGCGAGTGGACCGACGCTCCTGCCGATGTGAACGAAATAAACCGCAACGCCATGGAGGCTAAGCCGATGCAGGCCATCATCAACCCCGACGACCCTCGCTTTGCCAATCCGCAATCGATGGTGGAGGCAATACGAGGCTATTGCAAGGAGACGGGGCAGCACATTCCGCAGGACTATCGCGAGATGGCTCGCTGCATATTCGAGAGCCTCGCACTGCGCTACCGTGAAGTAATTGGCTATCTGCGCGAGTTGTCGCCGGTGGAAATCAAGCGCCTGCATGTAATCGGAGGCGGTTCGCGCAACACGTACCTCATGCAGATGACGGCCGACGCTCTACAGATGCCTGTCGTCACGGGTCCAGTTGAGGGCACGGCGATTGGCAACATCATGTTGCAGGCCAAGGCGGCCGGCCTTGTTGCCGACCGATTCGAAATGCGCAGCATCATTGCATGCTCAATAGAAACTAAGACTTATGAACCAAAATAGAAAACTATGAAAGAACAACTAATCAAACAGGCGTACGACATAGCTCGTGAACGCTACGCAGAACTCGGCATCGATACCGAGAGGGTATTGACACAACTGCAGGATTTCCACCTGAGTATGCACTGCTGGCAGGCCGACGATGTGGCAGGATTTGAGTCGGCAGGCGACCTCACCGGCGGCATCCAAACCACAGGCAACTATCCTGGCAAAGCACGCAACATCGACGAACTACGTGCCGACATCCTCAAGGCTAAGAGCCTCATACCAGGTACACACCGCCTCAACCTGCACGAAATATACGGTGACTTCGGCGGCAAGTATGTTGACCGCGACCAATGCGAACCTGCTCACTTCCGCTCGTGGATGGATTGGGGTAAGGCTACCGACACAAAACTCGACTTCAACTCGACCAGCTTCTCGCATCCAAAGAGCGGAAACCTCTCGCTGGCCAATCCCGACAGGGGTATCCGCAACTTCTGGATTGAGCACACCAAGCGCTGCCGCGAGATTGCAAACGCGATGGGCGAGGCTCAAGGCGACCCTTGCATCATGAACGTATGGGTACACGACGGATGCAAAGACCAGTCGGTCAACCACTACATGTACCGCGAACTGCTGCGCGACTCGCTCGACCAGATATTCGCAACCCCACAACCGATGATGAAGGACTGCATCGAAGGCAAGGTGTTCGGAATCGGTCTTGAGAGCTTCACCGTAGGTTCACACGACTTCTACACTGCCTATGCAGCCAAACATGGCAAGATACTCACTATCGACACGGGACACTACCACCCTACCGAAAGCCCTGCCGACAAGGTGAGTGCCGTGCTTCAGTTTGTGCCCGAACTGATGTTGCACGTGAGCCGCCCAGTGCGTTGGGATTCCGACCACGTGACACTCATGGACGACCCTACCCTCGAACTCTTTGCCGAGATCGTACGTGCCGGAGCTCTCGACCGCGTACACTACGGCCTCGACTACTTCGACGGTGCCATCAACCGCATCGGTGCATACGTAATCGGTAGCCGTGCCGCACAGAAATGTATGCTGCGCGCCCTGCTCGAACCAACACCGCTCATCAGCCGCTACGAACTCGAAGGCAAGACATGCCAGGTGCTCACCCTGCTCGAAGAGTGCAAGACCATGCCGTGGGGTGCTGTATATGA
>CAMHPM010000207.1 GCA_946187025.1 uncultured Prevotellaceae bacterium | reverse complement strand
GTAAGATCTGTTCGTGACATAAGGGCATTTAAGGTAGAGAACTGGTCCGACTTTACACAAGTTGTAAAGGATGGCATACCAAAACAATGATGCTTGACATGTTGAAACAATGAAGGGAACCGACAACACCAACACTATATAATATATATAAGGTGTGGAAACAATATAAAATATATAATTGATAATATATAATTGATCAGATAATAACCAGCCCCCTGGGGGTGACAAGATAATATAAAATATATAATAGATAATATAAAATAACGGATTCCAAAAGAAAACCCAGAAAACGCCAACAGCGCAGATAGCGATGGCAAAGAGAATAATGTCAGAGTATTTCGACTTAAAAAACAAGATGACAAAATGAAATCAAGAGAAGAACTGCAGGCATTAAACTGTACACCGATAGAAGACCTGATAGAAGAGGACTTCGGAACTGTTGGTACACCCGAACGCGATGCGTTTGAACTCGAATGTGACGCATTTATCATAGGCGAGCGACTGAAGCAAGTACGCAAAAACATGGGAATGACCCAGGAAGAACTTGCCACCAAGGTGGGAGCACGGCGAAGCTTCATCTCAAAAATCGAAAACGGAAACACCGATGTGCGACTCTCAACTATCGCACGCGTATTCCAAGGATTAGGCCGCCGCATCAACATAGCGGTGATATAAACAAGAAACCAACCAGCCCCCTGGGGGCGACAAGATAATATATAAGAGATAAGATGACTATAGTGGACCAAAACATAAAGAAGATACAGACCTTGTGTGATACACATAGGGTGAGTCGGCTGTATGTTTTCGGATCTGCACTCACTCCACGATTTAGCCAACATAGCGATGTTGACTTTGTGGTGGACTTCAAGCAAATGCCCTTAGAGGACTATGCTGACAACTATATGAACCTGCACGACGCACTGGCACAGTTGCTGGGCAGGGACATAGACTTGCTCGAAGAGCGGGGAATAAGAAACCGTTCGCTATATGCAAATATAAGCCGCACAAGAAAGCAGATATATGGATGAATATATAGTAACATGTCTCGAGGATGTGCTTAATGCATGTAATGAGGTCGAATCCTACTTTGCGGAACAGCCCAAGCTCTACAGAGACTTTGCTGGTGACATGATGAAAATACGAGCGGTGGAACGCAATGTCGAGATCATGGGTGAGGCTCTGAACAGAATACACAAACTGGAACCAGACTTCATAATCCCAAATGCAAGGGCGGTGATTCAGACAAGAAACAGAGTGATACATGGATATGATTCAGTGACTCCTGAGTTTCTTTGGAGCTTGGTGATAAAACATATTCCGGCACTCAAAGCAGACGTGGAAACAATAATAAGTAACATGTAACCAACCAGCCCCCCCCTGGGGGCGACAAGATATAGAGACAATTAACGAATAACAATATAACTAACAAACCAACAGCTGAAGCAATGAAGCGAAACAGGTACATAAGATATATAGCAACCGCGATGGCAGTGACCTCAGTGGCAGCCTGCAGCCTTATCGACGAAGATCTCGACGACTGTAACAACGAATACCTCATCGAATATGAACTGCGACTCATCACCAACCTCACTACCGAGCTCACCACGCAGCTCAATACCGAGCTTAGCACAGAGGTAGATACCAAGTTGGCCACGGCACTGCAGGAACACCTCAAAGACATATTCACCGACCGTGCACACGACCTCGACCTCTCGTTCTTCGACGTAGTGGGCGACTCGGCTATACTGCACCACATGACAGATACCATCGATGCCAGCCAAACCAGCTACACCCTCTTTATCCCTGCACGTAAGTACATGCACACAGCTGTGGCAAACGTGGTCAACAACAAGGATATATCAGTCAGCAACAACGAGTACTGCCACAAAGGAAGCCTCAAGCAAGTGGAGAAAGACACCATCGACTCACATACGACAGGACTCTTCACCGCACGCCTGCCGATGGATATCCTCGAAGGACAAGACCAGACCTTCAACGTACACCTGTATATGGCCAACTGCGCCATGGCAATCGTAATCGATACCACAGGCATCAACGCATCGAAGATTGAAATCTTCACATCCGGATTTGCAACCGACTACTACATTGCCGACTCCGTATATACCTACGACCGTGCCAACGAAACCATCGTACGCACCCAGGAAATCAAAGTCGATGAAGGCTCGAAGGTATGCTTCTGCTCGGTCAACTACCCATCGCCAGAGGAGCCGCTCGGCAACGTGAAGAGACGTACACGCTCAGTCATCGAGACCACCGAACCGTTTATATCGCCTGAAGCCGACGATGCCTTGTGGGCAATACACTGCTACGTGACAGCACAAGACGGAAGCATCGCACAGACCATGCTCTTCGTCAAGAGCACACTGCGAGCCGGACAGTTCAAGATAATCAAAGCCTACATAGACCCGAATGGAGTGGTACGTACCAACGACACCGAAATCGCAACATCAGTAGTACTCCAGTGGGAGAACGGCCTCGTAATCGACAACCCGGCACCTCAACGCAACGCCCGCTACTAAAAGTAAGTGTCGGGTGGTTTCCCCACCCGATAGCAGACACAAAGTAAGTGTCGGGTGGTTTCCCCACCCGAAAACAAATAAACTTCAAAACATGATGACAAGAAACAAACATATAACCCACATAGCCCTCGTGACTGCAGCTGCCCTCTTCGCAGCCTGCACCGATAACGACGACCTGCATACCGAACCGCAAGTACCAACCGTAGGAGCCAAGCTCACCTTCGCTCTGCCTCAGAGCATTGTCGTGGCACAGCCACCTACACGTATGGCAGGCGATGTGGTGCAGCTCGAGGAGAGCTCGGCCACGTTCCGTGGACTCGACAACCTGCGACTGCTTTGTTTCGACGCCATGCCTACTGCTACATCGAGAAGCACCGGCGGAATCATCAGCATGGCAAGCACCGGCGGACGCCAGATTGACCTCGCAACCGAAAACGACTACTCGATAGTGCGCCAGGTGAGAGTGCCGATCGGTACCACACATTTCGCATTCTATGCAACAGCAATCGAAAGTCCGACAACACATGCCGACTATATGCACTACGGACGTCTGGCTACATCGGGACTCGACTCATACAGCGGCAATAGCGACATCGCTTTCTCACCTGTAGCAATATGCAACTCTGCAGCCGAACAAGGCGGCAGCGCTGCCGGACAGGCACTCGTGGCAATGCTCAACAACCTCATGCAGACCACCAGCACCGACCCTGCACCCGACGACCAGTGGCGCACCGCTCCCGACGAGCGACTGCACGCTGCATATCAGGCAATGACCGAGATGAAGACCCTCTCCACAGCCAACGTGGAGCGTCTGCTCGGTAAGGTGTATAAGATAGTGAACAACGTGCCGGCCGACTATGCAGGCTATCAGCTTTCGCGCAACATCGTCGATGCAATCGCTGCTGTGTGTGCCACACCGCTCGTTCCAGGCAGTGAACTGCTGACACTGAAAGACGAGTATCAGGGCTTCCCTGCCGACATCAACCTGCCTGAAGGTGCTGCTCGCATAGAGTGGAACGCATCGACACAGAAGTATGTCACACCGGCTGCACAGGTATATGGCCGCGGACTCAACATACCGGCAATGACCGACTATGTATATCCTGCCAACCTGCAATACATGGTTACATCGCCAATCGTGGCAAGCGACTCACTCGCACTGCCGGGCGACCCACTCGCCGAACTGGCACCGACCGACAGCGTGGCCAACGGCTCGAAGGTATATACCAACTGGCAGCAACTCATCAACGACGCATACGCTACCGGATATAACAAGGTGAAGGAAACCACACAATCGGTTGCAATGGTCAATCAGGTGCAATATGCAGTGGGACGCATCGACAGCCGTGTGTCGATGGAGAGCAACTATCTCTACGATGCCAACGGAAAGGCAGTGAATGCCACTGCTGGATTCACACTCAAGGGCTACCTCGTTGCCGGACAGCGTGAGGTAGGCTACGACTTCATGCCGAAAGCCAGTGCACATGAGTATGTGATTTATGACACCGACCTCAACGGCGGACCGCAGCATGTGGTATATGGTGCATGGACCACAACCAACTACACCCTTGCACTCACCACCGACGAGGATGCCAGTGTGCTCATCGCACTCGAACTCGTGAACGACGGTCCCGACTTCCAGGGAGCCGACGGACTCATCGCCCATGGTGCAACATTCTATCTCGTAGCAAACATGGAGCCGCAGTCGGCAAGCAACTACATATCTGGCACACGCGA
>CAMHPM010000206.1 GCA_946187025.1 uncultured Prevotellaceae bacterium | reverse complement strand
ATATGCCCGTATGGTTTATGTTTCGGGTATTCACCTTGTCGGCAATCGCAAAGAACACGAGGTCACCCTGCCGTAGCTTGCGTTTATTCACTTTGCTGCAATCGGTTTCAAACTGTTCGCGGCTGTTGCGGCTCAGCTTGCGGTTGAAGACAGCCTGATATACTGCTACGTTCAGGCCCGAGCAATCAACACCCGCACGAGTGTTGCCTCCATATCGGTATGGGGTGCCCATCCACGTTGCAGCTTCTATCATGAGCGGCCAGTTGTCCTTGAGTTCGATGTCAAACCCGAGCGCATTGCCAGCACGCACCAATTCGCGCACATCGGTACCATGATACATGAACGAGCGCGACGAATGACACGAAGTGAATGCAACAGTTGCAATCAGCATCGCTGCCAACTGAAACACTCTACTACCCGGCATCAGCCGGTGTGTCGGTCTCAGAAGTTGAGCGAGGGGTCTCATGATGTATGTTTCCTTCGAAATAATGCTCAATCTCGGCTATCATGTCGGTGTCGGACTTGCTGTAATCCTTGATGATACGCCCATGCTCCAGAAGTGCAACCCGTGTGCAGATGTCGAGGGTATGAGTGAGGTTGTGGCTCGATACCACGATTGTAGCACCTGTCTGGCGGTTGTAGTCTTCAAGCATGTATTTCATTGCAATCTGGCTCGAAGGGTCGAGGAAGTTGAACGGCTCGTCGAGAATGAGCAGGCTCGGGCGATGTAGCAGTGCTGCAATGATGCCCACTTTCTGTTTGTTACCGGCCGACAGGTTGCGTATGAGTTTGTTCTGACCAATAATCTCGCCACTCATGAAATCGGCATACCGATGCAGCACGTCTTCCACATCTTCCTTCGAGATGTTGTTCACCTTGGCTATAAACGAAAAGTATTCGTCGGGAGTGAGGTATTCAATCAGGAATCCGGAGTCGATATATGCACCGGTAAAGGCTTTCCAGTCCTCACACCGGGCTGTCTGGTAGCTTGTTCCGTCGGCCACAATCGTTGCCGTACCCGAATCGGGTTGCAAAAGGTCGAGAATGACGCGGAACAAGGTTGTCTTTCCTGCACCGTTGTTACCCACCAATCCCAGCACATCGCCACTCTGAATGGTGAATCGGTCTATATCGAGTGCAACAGTTTCTCCGAACCGCTTACTCAGGTTATCGAGTTGCACGGAAACTTGACATGTTTTCATATCTGTGTATCATAAAGTGTTTGTAAATATATTTCAACCAAATAGGGTTTGTGACAACACCCACAATGCCCATCGCAAGCATCAGAAGCCCGGCGACGGTAGTATCAAAAATAGTGATGAAAGCATACATGATGCCCATCGGGATGAAAAGCGCGCCAAACGATGCAAACATCTGCGCCTTGGTGTTGGTCGGCCGCTGTGTCATCTTGTTCATCAGATCGAGAGTCGTGTTGTTGTATATCGCAAGGATGAACAAGAACGGGAAGATGCAACCGGGTGTGAAGAACAGGCAGGCAACCAGCTCCACCACCGAGAACTTACCAGTAATGGCCGGTGCAATCATAATGAGCATAGGTACCAGCATCATGACACTATGGAAATAGTATTTTGCTTTCAGCAACGACAACACCGACTCCTTGCGACTCATGAGTCCGTCAATATAGTTGCCTTCCACACCCATCACGTTCGTAAGACCTATCACACCTTGAGCAGCAAAGCAATAGACACAGATGAACACATGCATGAATCCCGAGTCATAAGCCGGAGTGAAAGCACACAAGCAGCTGAGCATCACGGTACAAACCAATCCGATGATGAACTGTTTCCGAACTACGTTGTTACGTACGACCGACTTGATTTCCAACTTCAGGTATTCGCCGATAACTCCGAAACGATTGAGGTAAGTCATCTCGTTCGACTTCACCTTTTTCACCTGTTCAGCCTTGGATATCTCAAAATAGAGGAAATGCTTCTGGAAAATGCGGTTGATGAAGAACATAACCACAATTGCAGCAATCACAGCCAGGAAGTACAAAGGATTCCATGCAATGAAACCACGCATGAAAAGCATCGAATTGTCAAACAGCCACGACTGTATCACCATGCCGAAAAGTATCAAGGCTGCATAAATGGCAATAGGCAAAAGCACATACAGGAAGTGGCGGTTAATAAGTGTACGCCACAGCAGATACCAATAGCCATTGAGCACAAACATGAGCCATACGCCAAGCATATATCCCACAAACGCGCCCCAGCCGAAATAAGAGAGCAAGGCCACCGTCAATATCCCGAACGGAACAAAGAAGAAAAGCCAGATGAGATTGTAAAGCTTCAGCCCGATCCGCAGCAAGAACACATCCATAAGGAAGTTTGTGGGGATAGGTAGCAACTTGTAAGGTTTCACCTCTTGAGCCGGAGTTTCCTGTATTGCAAACCTCAAGAAGAAATCCATAATCAGGAAGAAGATGAAGCCCGAGTTGATGATGTCACATGCCTCACGGCTTTCGGCCTTCAATAACGAGCCGAACAGACATCCGAAGAAGATGAGATAACATGCCCAAAACGCAGCCATGATGTATGTAAAATACTTCATGGCACGGTTTTTGTCAAACATCGGATGTCGCTTTTCAGCCAGTCTCTGGTTTTTCGATATCAGTTTATAAAGCCTGAAAAACTGCTTAAAGTCCATAAGTCTGCTTATAATTTATTCTCTGCAAGATATTTCTCGGCTTCCATTGCAGCCTTACATCCCGAACCGGCGGCAACGACAGCCTGCCGATAAAGCGGATCGGCCACATCGCCTGCGGCAAACACACCTGGTACGTTGGTCTTAGGAGTCGGACCATCGGTCTTGATATACCCGGCATCGTCGGTCTCAATCCAGGGTTTGAACACCTCAGAATTCGGATTATGACCTATCGCAAGGAAGAATCCGTCGATAGGCAAGTCGTAACGATGCTCACCCTCTTCTCCTTTTTTATAAATAAGGTGCGCACCTTCAACGCCATTCTCACCATAGAGTCCGAGTGTGTTTGTCTCAAACAAAACTTCAATCTTATCGTTTTCCATCACACGCTCCTGCATTATCTTCGATGCACGGAGGTAAGGTTTGCGCACGATGAGATAGACCTTCGATGCCAATCCGGCCAGATAGCAAGCCTCGCCACATGCCGTATCGCCACCTCCGACGACTGCAACAACCTTCTTACGATAGAAGAAACCGTCGCATGTAGCACAGGCACTGACACCCATACCCATATATTTCTTCTCGTCGTCAAGCCCAAGGAACTTAGCACTTGCCCCCGTAGCAATGATGACGGTGTCGGCCTCAACCTCGCTGCCGTCTTCAAACCAGAAATGATATGGTGCCTTGCTGAGGTCGCTCTTTACACAAATATGTTCGCGAATCTCAACGCCAAACTTCTCCACCTGCTGACGCATGAGGTCCATGAGGTCCTGTCCCGACAGTTCCTCCGGGTGGCCCGGGAAGTTTTCTATCATGTCGGTGATGGTCAGTTGGCCGCCTGGTTGTATTCCTTCATATATCACTGGATTTAAGTTTGCACGGCTTGCATAGATGGCAGCAGTGTATCCGGCTGGTCCTGAGCCGATGATAAGGCATTTGATATGTTCCATAGTTTAATTATGTTTTCAGTATTCAGATTATTTGAATTATATTATTTTAACCACATCTTAGTTAAGCTATCAGCGCAGGTCGATTACATCCACTTTCGGATATTTCTTCTTATCGAAGCGGAATGCTGTATCGGCTTGTTTGCCCCCTGCCTTGTAGCTTTTTATACTGATTTCAATATCAGCTCTTGAGGTTCCCATCATGATGTATCGCGGTTGGTATGTGCCTTTATTGATACGTATGATTGCTTTCTGTATTGACGCGTTGCTGCCTTTGGCTGTCAGAATCACCTCATAATATGCTGAGGTATTACCTCCGAATGCCACGTCATATCCCTTCTTATACATGTTAAGGAAGGCATAAGGATTGATCTTGGCCAGTTGTGTGGCCGATGGTTCGGTCACATTTACCTCCTCATTGTCTTTCATGTATGTCCACATGGTTTTTCCGTCAAACCATATTGTGGATTCGCTTGTGGTTGTGCGGAACTTTGTGCCTTGCAGCAAAATGGTTCCGTTGTCGATGTTTCCACCCAGGTTCATCTCAAATTCGGCCGTCACGCTCTGGCTTTTCTTATATTCGGCCGATGCTTTGTCGAGCACCGACACTGCCGTCTGTGCATTCATGGCTGCTGCCATCAGCAAGGTGACAAGTGATAATATGGTAC
>CAMHPM010000205.1 GCA_946187025.1 uncultured Prevotellaceae bacterium | reverse complement strand
CACCTTGGACATGCGGTCAACGAATGATTGGGCTGATGTTTCCCAATACACTTCGTAGGTGTCGGGTATGAACAAGGCAGGGAAGGTCTCGCGCGTATAGCCGAGCGACTTCCATGTGTCGGGGTTGTTGAGGTGTGTGGCCAAGGTGACGGAGTCGATCATGAGTTGACGTGCCACACGGGCGGCAAGCATGTCGATGGTGCGAACCGATGGAACAACGAGCGATATAGGGCAGCTGTTGTGGCTTCGCAGGTTGCGGAAGAGGTCGAGGGTGGTGAGCCGGTTGCTCACAAGATAGCGGCCTGCATGGATGTGGCGGTCGTAGTGACTGTAGGCAGCAAGCAGATGCAGGGCCATGAACGATGCGTCAGAATGGGTTTGCTCTATTTTTTGATACACGCTGTCGATGGTGTCGTCGGTGTCGATATAAATGTACGTATCGTTTTCAGGGCTGAGATGGTGATACAACATGTATGCTGCCACTCCTGAAACAATGCAGATACCGGCAAACAATGTGATGCCGGTTGCGAGTAGGGTTTTCCGTGTCTGCTTGTTCATTGTCAGGTTTCAATGATTTTGAGTTCGAGAATCTTTTCGAGGCGAGATTTGAGAACAGGCATCTGGCTCTGCCTGATGGTCAGTTTCATCGTACAGTTATCGTCTGCATAGCCTTGATCCACGATTTGTGGCTCGATGTCTTTCACCACTTTCATCACTGTGTTCATTGCAGGAAAAGGGAAAGCTATGTCTATTGTCCCGTCAACCGTCTTCTCCACAATGGTGAATGAGACCGCTTGTGCCGAGTTTTATTCCACCGAAATACCTGACGACAACGATGAGTATGTCGGTGAGATTGTTCGAATTGATTTGTCCGAGTATAGGTTTGCCGGCAGTGCCCGACGGTTCGCCGTTATCGTTGGCACGGAATCGCTGGCGGTCGGCTCCGAGCATGTATGCATAGCAGGCATGGCGGGCATCGTAGTATTTCTTCTGTATTGCTGCCACATGTTGCTTCACCTCGTCTTCTGTCTTGACAGGATAGGCAAAAGCAAGGAACTTGCTCCTTAGCTGAGAGTAGGTTCCTTGCGATGGTTTGAGTATGGTGAGGTATGTGTCCATCTGCGTTTGGGTTAATCTTTTTCTCTAAGGAGTATTTTGAGTGGAGGAGTTTTGTTTCTCCTTTTCTCTTTCTACTCTTTAGAGATAATTAGACGAAGGGAGGGGGCTTCGAAACCCTTGAATCAATCGAGCTTATGAATCACAAGTCCGGAACGCAGTTTCGGCTCAAACCACGTAGCCTTCGGCGGCATAATCTTACCCGAATCGGCAATATCCATGATTTGTTTCATGGTGACAGGATAGAGAGCCAGCGCCATGCGCATCTCACCCGAATCGACACGGCGTTTCAGTTCGCCAAGTCCGCGCAGGCCTCCGACAAAGTCGATGCGGTTGTCGCGACGAAGGTCTTTGATGCCTAAAATCTGGTCGAGTATCAGCTTTGACGATATGCTCACATCGAGCACATCGATAGGGTCGGTATCGTTGTATGTACCTGGTTTGGCTTTGAGGCTGTACCACTGTCCGTCGAGATAGAGCGAGAACTCGTGCAACTGCTGTGGACGATATTCGTCGGTACCCCGACACTCTATCGTGAAGTCTTTGCTCAGTGCTTCTATAAATTGCTCCGAAGTCAGGCCGTTCAGGTCGCGCACCACACGGTTGTAGTCGAGTATTGTGAGTTGGCTTGCGGGGAAACACACGGCCATGAAGTAGTTGTATTCCTCGTCGCCACGGTGGTTAGGGTTCTGCTTGGCACGCTCAGCACCTACGAGTGCGGCAGCTGCGCTGCGATGGTGGCCGTCGGCTATATACAAGGTCGGCATCTTCTCAAACTCGGAAGTAATGGTCTTGATGTCGTTGTCGTCTGAAATGCACCACAGACGGTGACGGAATCCGTCGATAGGAGCCACGAAATCATATTCAGGTTCGGTCTTGGAGTAGCGGTCGATGAGTTGCAGCAGGGTAGGGTTGTCGGGATAGGCGAAGAACACCGGCTCAATGTTGGCATTGTTGACGCGCACGTGCTTCATGCGGTCCTCTTCCTTGTCGGCACGTGTCAGTTCGTGTTTCTTTATCACCCCCGTCTGATAGTCGCCGCTATATGCACCTACCACAATGCCATATTGTGTCTTCTCAACACCACCATTCACAGCCAGGCTGGCCGTCTGAGCATAGAGGTAGTATTGTTCCTTTGCATCCTGCACCAGCCAGCCCCTGTCCTGGAACTTCTTAAACTGCCTTGCAGCTTCTTCATACACTCGCGGGTCGTATTCGCTGGTGCCTTCAGGGAAGTTTATTTCCGGTTTTATGATGTGATAGAGCGACTTCTCGTTGCCAGCAGCCTCCGTACGAGCCTCTTCGCTGCTCAGCACGTCGTAGGGGCGGCTTTCCACTTCTTCTACATATTCTCTTGGAGGGCGTATGCCCTTGAATGGTTTTACTTTTGCCATAAATGTTTTTGTTTTTTATTACTTCAGTTTGCAAAGTTACACCTTTTCTCCGACATATACCGATGAAAACCCGAAAAACTGAATGAGTAAACTCCTTAATACAATCGAAACTCTGAAAATGAGAAATTCAGATACCATTTACATTTCTTCGTCCTGCATTCTTTCTGTTCTCCACGCCTTTTCGTTTCGTTGCTTTTAGTGCAGATATGGTATCGATTTCCATGTTTATGGAGTTTCATGACTTCGCACCATGGCTTTCAAGCCTTAAGTCCATGGTCTTCGAGCCTTAAGTCCATGGTCTTCGGACCTTAAGTCCATGGTCTTCGAGTCTTAAGTCCGCAGTCTTCGGGTTCTTGCTGTTAAGGCTGCACGAGTTTCACTTTAGAGAGAGAGGTTTCGCTCAAAATATTAAACTCATTATTTGCTTATCAGCGAGCAAGAGGAGTTAAAGACTTTAAAGACCTAAACGATAAAGGCGGCAACCATGTGGATGGAATGCCGCCTTTGCTTGTGTGTTCAATGCAGTAGCCGCGGTCTTGATTGTTTACTTATTCACCTGGAACTTTGTGATGCCTTCCTTGATGAATTCCACGATTTGGTTGGCAGCAGCAAGTCCGGCGTTTGTATTTGCTTCGGCAGTCTGTGCTCCCATCTTCTTCGGTGTGGAGAAATAGCGGCCTTCAAACTTGGCGAACTCTGCATCGGCATCGGGCATGATGTCGGTGATGTACTTCAGGTCTGTGCGTTCGGCCATAAGGGCGAGCAGTTCCGGCTCGTTGATGACTTCCTTACGTGCTGTGTTGATGAGTATTCCGCCTTTCTTCATCTTGCCTACTAGGGCGCGGTTGATGCTTTGGCGTGTCTCGGCTGTTGCAGGAATGTGCAGCGACACGATGTCGCATGTCTCAAACAACTCGTCCTGGCTCTTTGCTGCGTGTACGCCTGCAGCTTCGATAGCCTCGGCTGGGCAATAGGCATCGTAGGCCGACACTTCCATGCCGAACCCTTTGGCTATGCGTGCCACGTTGCGACCCACGTTGCCGAATGCAAGGATGCCGAGGTGCTTTCCCATGAGTTCGGTACCCGACTTGCCGTTGTAGAAGTTGCGAACGGTATATACAAGGAGGCCAAGCACGAGTTCGGCCACAGCGTTGGCGTTCTGTCCCGGGGTGTTCATCACCACTACGTTATGTGCTGTAGCGGCTTCGAGGTCAACGTTGTCGTATCCGGCACCTGCACGCACAACAATCTTCAGTTGCTTTGCTGCCCCGATCACTTCGGCGTCAACTTTGTCGGAACGGATGATGATGGCGTCAACATCGGCCACAGCTGCCAGCAGTTGTGCCTTTTCTGTATATTTCTCGAGCAGGGCAAGCTCGAATCCTGCTCCTTCGATTATCTCGCGAATACCGTTTACAGCCGGCGCTGCAAATGGTTTTTCTGTTGCAATAAGAACTTTCATGTTATTAATAATAATGAATAGCGGATGCTAATCTTCAATCTTAAATTTTAAATCTTCATCTTCTCAAATTCCTGCATGCAAGCCACAAGTGCTTCCACTCCTTCGACCGACATTGCATTGTAGCACGAAGCGCGGAATCCGCCTACATCGCGGTGGCCTTTCACGCCTACCATGCCTTTCGATGTAGCAAAGTCGAGGAATTCCTTCTCCAGCTCCTTGTATTCGTCTTTCAGCACGAAGGTGATGTTCATGAGCGAACGAGAATCTTTCTCGGCAGTTCCGACGAACAGACTGTTGCGGTCGATTTCGTTGTAGAGTATCTCGGCACGCTTTT
This sequence comes from uncultured Prevotellaceae bacterium, assembly GCA_946187025.1. GTDB lineage: Bacteria > Bacteroidota > Bacteroidia > Bacteroidales > Bacteroidaceae > Colivivens. The sequence goes on along the minus strand of CAMHPM010000205.1, from coordinate 15 downwards.
CGGCCAGTTCCTGCA
>CAMHPM010000204.1 GCA_946187025.1 uncultured Prevotellaceae bacterium | reverse complement strand
TTAATGCCCATTTCCCAAAGTCCATCACAGCAGTCCTCCAATGTTTGATTGTGATTGTTTCGGCAGTGGTTTCACTTTCTGTCCGTCGATGATGTGGTGTACACCGGCCGATACTACTTCTTCACCGTCGTTGAGGCCGCTCTCAATCTCGGCCATGCCATTGCGGTGCAGACGCTTTACCTTCACTGTGCGCTGGTTTACTGTGTTTGTCTGCGGGTCATAGACAAATACTTTTTGTTCTCCGCTTTTATCCACGATGGCGGTTGTCGGTATTGAGACGTTGCTGCTGGTGTTGTCGCTCACATCCACATAGACCATTGTGCTCATGCCTGGTGTGATTTTTGAGCGGTCGTAGTTTGACGTGAATCGTAGTCTGACGGTATATAGCTGGCTGGCGTTGGCTTCTGGGCTGATGCTCGAGATCTTCAGTGGGAACACTTGGTCGGGCATGAGGTCGAATGTGCAGTACACATTTGTGAGGCGGTCGCGATTGGCGTAGTCGAATGCTGAGATGTTCACTTCTATCTCGACCGTTCCGCTGCCGAACATGGATACGACCGGCATTCCTGCACTTACCGTCTCGCCTGCCTCGTGCATGATGTCTTGTATGTATCCGTCGATTGGTGCATATATGTGTGTGTCGGCCAGTTGGTTGCGGTGGTTGTTGAGTTTTTGTGTTATCTGTTCCAGACCGTATCGTGCCTTGTCGTAGTTGCTGGCGGTGGTGTTGCCTTCTTCATACATGGCGATGATTCGTTCGGCATCGGCCTTGATTTGCTCGTATTCGGCTTGTGTGGCGTTGAGCTGCACTTGGTAGTCGCGTGGATCCATCGATGCCACGAGCTGTCCCTTGCTCACGTGCTGACCTTCCTTTACATGGATTCTGCTGATGGGGCCGCTCACCCGGAACGACATGTTTATGTCGTCGGCCGAACGTGTCTTGCCCGGGTAGTTCACTCTTATGTCTTTGTTGGCATCTACGGCTACGGCCGTTTTCACATATTGGATGTCTTCTACTTTGCCGCTTTTTTGCTTGCACCCTTCCATGGCGAGGACTATCATGACTGTCGTCGCGAGGATTATGGCGTGGCTGCCATTGTGGGTTGCTCCTTTTTCTGATATTGGTCTCATTGTTGTTGTGTATTCGTTTTTAACGTGCAAAGATAGTTAAATAAAGCGAGAAATGAGAAGCGAAAAGTGAAAAATAAGCGTAAACCCTTGCAGATTTATGCCTAGATGCTGTTTTTTTTACTTTCTACTTTCTACTTTCCGCTTCCTTTTCGTAACTTTGCAGACAATAACAATCATCACCGAAACGTCAGAAATGAATATAACGAAAGAGATATTGGCACTTGCTCTTGTGCTTTTTGCGAGTCTTACAGCTTATGCCGACAACCGTCCCAGTCGTGTGGGCTTGAAGGAAACCGCCCCTCTCACCTCGACAGGTAGTCCGCGCATTCCAGTGGTTTTGGTCGCATTTCCCGACCTCCCGTTCTCTGTTGCCCAAACCGACGAGCAAGTACACCTGTTCTTCGATTTGTTTTGCAACGGAAGCCGCGACGGAAAACTATATAAAGACGCAGGAAGCTATGGCTCGGTGCGCGATTATTTCATTTCACAAAGCGACAGCGTCTTCACACCCGAATTCACCATCATCGGCCCGGTGGTGCTCAGCGAGTCGTATGCCTACTACGGACGCAATTCGGGCAGTGTGAAAGATACTAACATCCTCTCGTTCTATTCGGAGGCGCTGGCCAAGGCGCAAGACCTCTATCCCAATTGGACCGATTTCGACAACGACGGTGACGGCACAATCGACATGGCATATTTCATCTATGCAGGCGAAGGCGAAAACGGCTCGACTGACACCAATACGATATGGCCCAAAGAGATGCAGACTGCCATTAGCATCAATGGATTACGCTTCGTATGCTATGCTTGTTGCAACGAGATATACAAAAACGAGTGCGACGGCATCGGTGTGATGTGTCACGAGTTGAGCCATGCACTCGGATTGCCCGACTTCTACGACACCCTGTATGAGGCCTACGGACTCGACTATTGGGACATCATGGACTCCGGTTGCTACTGCCTTGGCAGCTACCACCCTTGCGGATACAGTGCCTACCAACTCGACTTCATGGGATGGCGGAAGCTGGAAGTGCTGCAGCGCGACAAACTGCAACGCATCACCTTGCGACCTGTGAGCGAGGGCGGGGTGGGGTATAAGATTGTGAACCCGGACAACCAGAATGAATACTATATCATCGAAAACCGTCAGAACACAGGATGGGACACATATATAGGTCGTGGCACTGCAAACACCAAACGTCACGGACTTATCGTCTCACACATCGATTATGTGCGTTCGCGATGGACGTCGAACACAGTGAACACCAATCCTAAACACCAGTATTACACCATCATACCAGCCGATGGCGAGCTGTTGTCCTACGTTGATGTATCGTCGCAGGAAGAATACAATCTGTGGAGCAAGTCGGCCAGCTCCGATCCATTCCCCGGACTCAGTTCCGTCACATCGCTCCTGGCCGACCGACAACCCGTATATACATCCTCGGGCACTATGCGACAGCCCATTACGGCCATCACCGAGCATCCCGACGGCACCATCACACTTACGATATGCAACTTTGCCGATGTAAACGGCGATGGAAGCACCGACACACAAGACGTACTCAATGTATATGACTACATGCAGGAGGCTGCAGAAATGAAACCCGGGCAGCCGCACGATGTGAATGCCGATGCCAGCATCGACACACAGGACGTGTTGCGAATCTACGAGGCGATGCAGGGCGAATGAGCCACCCTCGGCGGCCACATAAATGCCACTTCATGCCAGCGTGCTTCCTGCGAGTGCGCAGTCTCGGCCCTGCGAGTGCGCAGTCTCAGTCCGACGCACAAAGACGACATCCGGCAAATGCGGTAAGCAATGCCGTTACAAGTCGATACTGGGACGTTGCATTTTGCGCTACTGCAAAATAAAAAACGCTGAGACTTCCGACGCTTTTTCGTCCTGATTAGCAGTTTAACAGGCAGCAACAATGACTTTATTCACATTTTTTTGCTAACTTTGCATTGACAATAAAATCAAATCCGCGAATGCAGACTAAGGACATCAAACGAATAGTTCTCACAGGCGGCCCTTGTGCAGGCAAGACAACAGCCTTGGTGAGAATCATCGAACACTTCTCAAACCTGGGCTACAAGGTGTTCACAATACCCGAAGTACCGACAATGTTTACCCAGGCAGGTATGGACTACCTCACCCAGAACCACGATTTCTTCTACGAAGGCGAGAAGGCAACCCTCGAGGTACAGATGGCGCTCGAAGACCACTTCATGCGTATGGCACAGACATGCACCGAACCCTGTGTCATCGTGTGCGACCGTGGCACGATGGACATCTCGGCCTATATGCAGCCGGAAATGTGGACCGACATAACACAACGGCTGGGCACCAGCACACAAGAACTGCTCACCCGCTACGATGCCGTGCTGCACCTCGTGTCGGCAGCCGATGGTGCCGAGCAATTCTACACCACAAGCAACAACGCACAACGACTCGAACAAGCCGACGAAGCAGGCCTGCGCGTGGCACGTATGCTCGACAAGAAAGTGGTGAAGGCATGGACCGGGCACCCACATCTGCGTGTAATCAACAACACTGTGGATTTCGACAGAAAACTAAACAGGGTGCTGAAAGAAATATCCAATGTGCTCGAGCTGCCACAGCCAATCGAAACCGAACGTAAGTATATAGTCGAGGTGACGGGCGAACTGCCAGAAGAAACCATCGAGAGCGACATCACACAGACATATCTTGTGGCCGACCCGGGTTGCGAGGTGCGGCTGAGACGCCGTGGATGGAATGGCAAGTACGTCAATATTCACACCACCAAGAAGACACTCTCACCAACCGAGGAACTGCTCACCGAGCGACAGGTCACAGGCAACCTCTATGAGTCGTTGCTCGAACAGGCCGACCCGTATCGCCAGACCATACACAAGCTGAGACGAAGCTTCATCTGGCACGGACAGTTTTTCGAACTCGACACATATCTTGCACCAGTGTCAGACCTCACAATCCTCGAAACCAAAGGCATGGGACGACACGAAGACATCAAGTTCCCACCGTTCCTGAAAGTGAAAGAAGACATAACAGGCAATACACGGTACTACAATTACAACCTTGCACTGAAACGCTGATATATACATCTGCGTGAACACATAAAAAGTACCTTGTATATTATTGCTGTCCGGTAAACATCTTTGCTACATATATTGCACAACTTTTATTTC
>CAMHPM010000203.1 GCA_946187025.1 uncultured Prevotellaceae bacterium | reverse complement strand
ACCTTGGCACCACGGTCGTGACCGTCCTGACCCATCTTCGCAATCATGATACGTGGACGACGTCCGTTCTTCTGTGCGAACTCCTCTGTCATCTTGCAAGCCTGTGCAAAGAGGTCGCTCGACTTACTTTCTGATGAATACACGTTGCTGATAGTTCTGATTATTGCTTTGTAACGTCCGACAACTGCTTCGCAAGCGTCGGAGATTTCGCCGAGTGTACAACGAAGTCCGGCTGCCTTCACTGCAAGGTCGAGCAGGTTGTTCTTGCTCTTCTTGCCGTCAGCGAACTCTTGTACGCACTTGGTGATTTCGGCCAGTGCAGCCTTGCAAGCTGCCTCGTCGCGGCTGGCGCGAACCTTGGCCAACGATTCTTCCTGCTGCTTGCGCACTGCAGTGTTGTCGATTTCGAGGATATCGATTGGGTCTTCGTGGTCGAGACGGTATTTGTTGACACCGATGATTGACTGAGTGCCCGAGTCGATACGAGCCTGTGTACGTGCTGCTGCCTCTTCGATACGCATCTTTGGCAGACCTGTCTCGATGGCTTTTGCCATACCGCCCAGCTTCTCGATTTCCTGGATGTGTGCCCAAGCCTTGTCAACGAGTTCGTTGGTGAGGGTCTCTACGTAGTACGAACCTGCCCATGGGTCGATTTGCTTGCACACCATGGTCTCGTTCTGGATGTATATCTGTGTGTTACGTGCAATACGTGCCGAGAAGTCGGTTGGCAGTGCGATTGCCTCGTCGAGTGCGTTGGTGTGGAGCGACTGTGTGTGGCCCAACACGGCTGCCATGGCTTCGATACATGTACGTCCCACGTTGTTGAATGGGTCTTGCTCGGTGAGCGACCATCCTGATGTCTGTGAGTGTGTACGCAGTGCCATCGACTTCGGGTTCTTGGCTCCGAAACTCTTCACAATCTTGGCCCAAAGCAGACGTCCGGCACGCATCTTGGCTATTTCCATGAAGTGGTTCATGCCGATTGCCCAGAAGAACGACAGGCGTGGTGCGAATGCGTCGATGTCGATACCTGCGTTGACACCTGCGCGGAGGTAGTCCATACCGTCGGCCAGTGTGTATGCAAGCTCGATGTCTGCTGTTGCACCGGCTTCCTGCATGTGGTAACCGGAGATTGATATTGAGTTGAACTTAGGCATCTTCTGGCTTGTGTATTCGAAGATGTCGGCGATGATCTTCATTGAGAATGCAGGTGGGTAAATGTATGTGTTACGCACCATGAATTCCTTGAGGATATCGTTCTGGATGGTTCCTGCCATCTCCTCGAGTTTTGCGCCTTGCTCAAGTCCTGCGTTGATGTAGAATGCGAGGATTGGAAGCACGGCTCCGTTCATTGTCATTGATACCGACATCTTGGCGAGTGGAATGCCTTCGAAGAGTCGTTTCATGTTTTCGAGGTTACAGATCGACACACCAGCCTTACCCACATCGCCCACTACGCGCTCGTTGTCGGGGTCGTAGCCACGGTGTGTAGGGAGGTCGAATGCCACTGAGAGGCCTTTCTGTCCTGATGCGAGGTTGCGGCGGTAGAATGCGTTCGACTCTTCGGCCGTTGAGAATCCTGCATACTGACGGATGGTCCATGGGCGGAACGGGTACATCATTGAGTATGGTCCGCGAAGGAATGGTGGAATACCTGCTGCGAAGTCGAGGTGCTCCATGCCTTCGAGGTCTTCCTTGGTATATACTGGCTGAATATCTATCTGCTCAGGAGTTCTCCAATTGGCAGTGATTCCTGATTCTTTCTGCCACTGCTGGCCATTCTTGGCTTGGATGCCAGCATATATATCTACGTTGTTAAATTGTTTTCTCATCATGTTCATTTACGATTTGACGATTTACTATTTACGATTTATTTACTATTTATTTAATTTTTCGATTTAGCTTGCTCGTCTGCTACCATCCTTGTCTTTGTCGTTATGATCGACTTTGCAATTATGTTGAGCAGTTCGTTGCATTCTTGGCTTAGTGGTTGAAGGCGTGATGTGTTCATCATGTTGCTTCTTATGATGATATCGAGCCAGTGGCTTGTTTCATCAAGTTCCTCTTCCACCATCTTTAGTTTGTTTATAAAGTCTTTGTCCGATTTTGCCAAACATGCTGCTCGGTAATTGGCCGATGGCGATGTTCCTGAACGAACTATTTGCCTTGCTATAGCTAATCCTGCTGTAGTTTGTGGCATCGAATCTACCATTTTAACGATTCTGACTGCAAATGTAGTCATGCGTTCGCGTAATTCGTCTTTGTTCATAAATAACTAAATTGCTAAATCGTCAATAAATAGTAAATCGTAAATTCGTAAATCGTAAATTATCAGATTCCTAATTTTTTATTAAACTCCTTGAGTGTCTCCAGCTGGTTGCTGCGTACGTGGATGAAATTCTCGATGCCGGCGGCCTTGAGGTCTTCCATGCAGGCAGGTGCTCCGGCTACGATGTAGATGGCGCGACCGTCGAGTGCCTTGAATGCAGGGATGGCATATTCAGCATATTCATCGTCGGATGAGCAGAGTACTACGATGTCGGCATTGGCCTTCATTGCAGCTTCAACTCCTTCTTCCACTGTCTGGAATCCGAGGTTGTCGATAACCTTGTAGCCTGCAGCGGCGAGGAAGTTGCATGAGAACTGTGCACGTGCCTGACGCATTGCGAGGTTTCCGATCGTGAGCATGAATGCAACGGGTTGCTTCTTTGCTGCTTCGGTCTCGAGGCGCAGTGCTTCGAATTCGCTTGCCAAGCGGTTGGTGTCGAGGCGGCTGATGGTGCTTGCTTCGTCGTTGCAGCAGTGGCAGCATCCGGCGACTGGACGCTTGCCTTCGCTCGTCTCGGTGAAGTTAGGGAACTGGTTGGTTCCGAGGATGAACTCCTTGCGCTTTGCTGCGTTGGCGTGACGTGCTTTGTTGGTGTCGTTGATAGTGTCCTGCACCTTGCCTGCGAGTGCCTGGGCAAGGAATCCTCCGTTGCTTTCTACGTCGAGGAAGAGCTTCCATGCCTGCTCTGCGATGGCTTGGGTGAGGTGTTCTATGTAGTATGAGCCTCCTGCCACGTCAACGATCTTGTTGAAGTGTGCTTCTTCCTTGAGCAGCAGTTGCTGGTTGCGTGCCAGACGCTCAGAGAAGTCGTTTGGAGTCTCGTATGGTTTGTCGAATGGAGTGACTACGATTGAATCGACCATGGCCAGTGCTGCCGACATGGTTTCTGTCTGGCTGCGGAGCAGGTTGACGTAGCTGTCGAACATTGTCTGGTTGTAGGTTGTGGTCGTAGCGCATACGTGCATCTGGCACACGCAGTCGCACTTCGGCTCGTATTGCTTTACGATTTGTGCCCACAACATGCGTGCAGCGCGGAACTTGGCTATTTCCATGAAGTAGTTGCCGCCGATACCCATGTTGAACTTGATGCGGCTTGCTGCCTTTTCTACAGGCACACCGGCATCGGTCAGCTGCTGCAGGTATTCGTTACCCCATGCCAGTGCATAGCCCAGTTCCTGATAGATGTAGGCGCCTGCGTTGACGAGTGCTACTGAGTTTACGTTCACGCACTTGTAGCCGGGCAGTTCCTCGAGTGCTTCGATGAGTGCTGGAGCAAGTGCTATCTTCTCGCTTGTGTCTTTGCCTGCCTTCAGGATTTTCTGGATAGGGTCGAAGTTGATGCTACCCACACACTTTGTGAGGTCGTAACCCTTTGCCTTGAAGTATGCCACGAGAATCTGTGCCAGCTCTACGCACTTGCTTTGGCATGTGGTGAAGTTGAGTTCCACACATGTCGGCTCAATGTCGTTGAGCAGTGTCTCGATGGTTTCGCGGCTTACCTTCTCGCCTGCGAAGTGGAATCCGAGCGAGTCAACACCCTTCATCAGGATGTCGAGAGCCTTAGCGTTTGCGGCTTTCGGATCGTCAACCTCGATGTTCTGACGAACATACCACAGGTTGTTGTCTTTCTTGTTGCCGCGGATGAATGGGAACTCGCCTGGCAGAGAGTCGATGGCCTTGTTGCCTTCGAGGTCTTCGCGGCGGTAGAATGGCTGGACGTTGAAACCTTCGTTTGTGCGCCATACCATTTTCTTGTCGAAGTCGGCACCCTTAAGGTCAACAATTATCTTGTCGATCCATTCCTGTCGAGAAGGGGCGGTAAACTCCGAGAAGAGCTTTTCTTTTTTTGCCATAATGAATTTATAAATTGTTAATAAATTGTGAATGTCGCGCATGTGTAATGCTATGTTGCATTGTATAATGCATGAAGTACGCGCGCATTATGCGTGCGCAACCAACCGACAAAGTTAAGCCTTTTACCTTGCACCACCAATT
>CAMHPM010000202.1 GCA_946187025.1 uncultured Prevotellaceae bacterium | reverse complement strand
ATGGTTAGGTCTCTGCGGTCGGTTATTTCCATTGTTATGTCGTTGCATTGCTCGACAGGTAGGGGCATTGCCGACGATTCAGCATGTAGCGGAGCAACCACTATGTCGGTGCGGCTCGTCACCGCCCGATGTGTAGCTGATGCAAAAACGGTGCCCACCCGGCTTTCGCGCAGCATGTCGGTGAGTTGGGTGCGGTTGAATCCGAATGGCGAAAGCAGGTGGTGGAGCAGTGCGATGGGCGACGGACAGCCCGATAGGCGCTCGCGGTTGATACGTATGACCGCCGGTTGGCTGCCGCTGCTGACGCATTGGGCAGCATAATAATCGATTGCGGCATCATATATCTTGCGTGCCTCGTTCAGGTTTTCTATTGTCGTGGCAAGGTTGTCGTCGGCACCTGGGTTGATGTTGCGAAGCATCGGCATCACCTCGAGGCGCACCTTGTTGCGGCTGTAGAGTGAGGCAAGATTGGTGCTGTCGGTCACGTAGTCTTGTCCCATGCCGGCCAGACACGCCTCAATCTCCGACCTGCTCACACACAACAGCGGGCGCACGATGTGTCCGTTGCGTGGCTGAATGCCCGACAGCCCTTTGATGCCTGTGCCTCGCACTGCATTCAGTATGGCTGTCTCTATATTGTCGTCGCGATGATGGGCCACAGCAATGCAGTCGAGTTCCAACGTGGTGCGCAATTGCTCGAAATAGTCGTAACGTAGCTCGCGTGCAGCCATCTCGATGCTTATTCCGTGGCTGCGGGCATAGTTGCCGGTATCGAATGAGGTGACATGTAGCGGTACAGACAGGTCGTGACACAACTGACGAACAAACCGCTCGTCGCGGATGCTCTCGTCGCCACGCAACTGGAAGTTGCAATGAGCTGCATGGACGGTGTAGCCTTCGGACAGAAGCCAGCGAAGGAGAAAAACCGAATCGGCACCGCCGCTCAGGGCTACAAGCACCCGTGAACCGCGTGCAAGCAACTTGTTGCTGTCGATGTATTGGCTGATGCGCTGTGATATGTGTACTGTGTATTGCATCTGCTGGAAAATATTGATGTGCAAAATTAAGAATAAATTTGCAAACAGATGCCTGCCAGCATGAAAATATAGGCCGCAAGACTCTTTTTTAGAACCGAAACGGTGATTATGTCAACAATAATCACTATATTTGTAGCCAACAATTATAGACGCTAACCGAAAATGAAACAGCTTGCAATATTGATAATGTGCTTTCTCGTCAGTTGCATCATGCCGGCACAGACACAAAAAAATGTCTTGCCAGTGCAGGAGAAGGTCTATCTGCATATCGACAACAATTGCTACTTCCTTGGCGACACTATATGGTATAAGGCCTATGTGGTGCTTGCCGATGATAACAGTCCTGAGCCGCTGAGCAGGATTCTGTATGTGGAACTACTGAACGAACAGGGATACCTGATGGAACGCCAACAGCTGGTGGTTGACCACCACGGACAGGCCGACGGATGTCTTGCAATCGACGACAGCTTGTTTGCCGGATATTACGAAGTGCGTGCATATACAAAGTGGATGATGAACTTCGGATTCGACCATGTGCCATCATGGAACAGTGCGCCTTGGGCAAATACATTTGCTCCTTCGGCCATGACATCAGTGGACAACTCTTCGGTAAACAGCACTGGCGCAGGTGTCTATTATTCAGGTACAAACACTTATGCCTATAAATATATCAAAGGAGAACCAGAATATACTCGTGGAGGAGAAGTGCCATTTGATGATATCGCCTTCTATGATATTGACGAATACGAAAACGGCACTGTGATAAACCGTGATGTACCTCGTCTGAACTACCGCCACTACTCCAATCTGTTTTCGAGGGTCATCCCCGTCTTCGTGCGGCCCGACAAGCCCGAGCAGTATCGTCAGCGTATGATGCCGGTAAAGATAACTATGGGCGACTACACGGTGGAATGGAACTCACCCGAATTTGATGTGAAGTTCTATCCCGAAGGCGGAACACTGCTGGCAGGACATCGTTGCCTCGTGGCATGGGAAGCAATGAACCAGCAACAGGAACGTCTGAATGTAACGGGTGTGCTGCTAGAAGACGAACAGCCGATCGACACCATACGCCCGATTCATGCAGGCCGCGGCCGCTTTTACGTCAATGTGCGCCACGGCAGGAAATATGCCGCGCAGTTCACGTTTGGCGACAACCGGTTCAAATTCGACCTGCCAAAAGCCGAGACAGAAGGGGTGAACATGCATGTGGCTCAGGATGACAACATGGTGACAATACGTGTGGCACGTGAGTTTGAGGCTCCGAAACTGCTCATTGCATCGGTCTATTGCCGAGGAAAGAAAATAGACGAGATGAAGTCGGCCGACAAGAAGACTATGGAGTTTGATATTGACAAGGGAGATTTGCCCGAGGGAGTGAACCAGGTGGTGGTACACGACACGGCCGGAATCGTATATGCCGACCGCCTTTTCTTCGTAAACAAGTGTTACGAGTCGCAAGCCCATGTGGCAGTGTTGGGCATTCCTAACCGAGCGTACAAACCACTCGAACACATACGCCTCAACCTGTTGGCCACTGATGCAAAGCGGAGGCCGCTGAGGGGAGAGACATTCTCAGTGGCGGTGCGCGATGCCGACCAGCTCGAACCGACGTTCGCTACCGGAAACGTGATGACCAATCTGCTGCTCGAATCCGAGATAAGAGGATTTGTAGAGACCCCCGACTTCTACTTCGAGGCTGACGACTCGCTGCACCGGCTCGCACTCGACCTGTTACTCATGGTACAAGGGTGGCGTCGATACAACTGGAGGGCCGTGGAACACCCCGAGACGGCTGAGTTGGACTTCCTGCCCGAACAGAAGACCACGATACAAGGAGATGTGATGCCGCTGAGGATAAACCTGTTCGGAAAAAATGACAAGCCGATAGAAATCTATTGCTCAATACTCAACATGAACGACAACCTGAAGGATGGCGACTACTACAGGTTCAAGGGAACCACGCTGGCCGACTCGGCGGGACGCTTCTCGTTTGCATACGACCCCTTCTACGGCAATGTACACCTCACACTCAGAGCCCGATACCAGTCAGACAAAAACGACGATGACGATATATTCAACCACGACCCGAAGCTATTCCTGCGTAAGCAATATTTCTTTCCACAGACTCTGAAAGCATATTCATGGTATGAAACACACCAGCCAGATACCATAAAAGACAAGAAGCTGACGTGGGAAGAATTTCAGCAGGACATATATGCGTCGGAGTGGATTCCGACGGTACAAATCAAGGCAAAAAGACGTGCACATGCTCAGCGTCAGCTCAACCGGCCAGTCGCAAGGCTCGACTTCCTCGACTTCATAAACAATGTGTGGGACCAGGGTTTCTACAACCAGTTCTTCTTGATGGACGGAGGTGAATATCCGTTTGTTGACAGCACAGGATTGTCTTACCTGCTGTTTTTCGACAGCTATGTGCGTATGCAATACCATCCTTCGTTCAAGAATCATGAGGCACATGTGTTTCATATCAACTGGAGCTCCGACGAATTTTTCAGGCGCATAAAAAATATATCGTTCGTACCTGTGATTGACAAGATTGAAGTTGTGAGCGATGTCCCGAGGCGACCTACGGTGTGGGAGCATTACCACGAAGACCGCTGGGGCGGTGAAAACGGATTCAGCGTCGGATTTGAATCGTATATCAACTTCGTTACATACCCCGACAGCATACGCCGCAAGATAAACGGACGCGAGTATAACTTCATGGGATTTACTGAGCCGGTGGAGTTCTACAACCCCGACTACAGCAATGCATCGATGCCCGATGTGAAAGACTACCGCAGGACTCTGTATTGGAATCCAAACGTCAAGACCGACAATCAGGGGCAGGCATCAATCGATTTCTATAACAACTCAGAGTGTACAACCATCGACGTATCGGCCGAGGGCGTCACAAAATATGGCCAGTACATAGTGGAAGAATGATTCACCAGTCACATTTCATGCTGCTCATGATGCTGTTTCTGTATCGAAACAAAGGCTCTCATCATTGAAATAATGAATTTCTATCATTGAAATAATGAATATGAAACGCCTTTTTCGATAAAATAATGAAAATAATTGGTAAAAGAGTGTGGCGGAATGAAAAAAAATGCTTAACTTTGCACCCGCAATCAGAAAACGACCGGTTGCACAAGACGGAATGGTCGGTTGGATGAGAGGCTTAGTCAACGGTCTGCAAAACCGTGTACACCCGTTCGAATCGGGTACCGACCTCAAGAAAAAGGAGCGAAATTCGCTCCTTTTATTGTTTATCTTTGTTAATTG
>CAMHPM010000201.1 GCA_946187025.1 uncultured Prevotellaceae bacterium | reverse complement strand
AGTTCTGGATTTAGGAATGGAGATAGCATCGGAATACAGAAATAACTATTGAAATTGATATTAAAACCAGTTGGAACTGGTATTAAACCCAGTTGGAGCTGGTATAAAAAACGATTGGAACAAGTATTAAAACTGTTGGAACTGGCATTAAAAACTATTGATGAATCTTGTAATGGTGTTCTGCATCTACAGAGCGGCCTGCACTTTTGCTTCATTTTATACGGGCCGTCATTGGGTTGCGCACTCCCGTTCCGTTGAGGAAATAAGCCTTTGCAGAGCCGAACTTCAGGTAGAAGTCGATACGTACAGGCAGGTGATTAGCATCGTCGGTGATGTAGAATCGCAGCAGTTCCTTTTCCTTCTTCTCTTTGTCGTTGAGCAGGGAGAAGACAAGGCACCGGTAAGTGTGGTCATCGTTTGCCTTGAAGTTTTCCTTTCCTTTGTAGATGAGCACCTGATTGCTGAGCCGCTTGCCACTCACCATCCTATAGGTTATGCGTTGACCAACCTTAATGTTTGAATAGTCTTTGGAACGTGCAAGCAGCAAAATATTAAGCATGTCGTTCACACAGTCGTCGCTCACCGACTGAGTATTGCTCCACACACCATCGGTGTTGCGGAAACGCTGGCGCATGTGTGTCTGTCCGTTCTGGTATGTGTACCACACTTCATCCACGGTATAGTGCTTGCCTTCAAACGCTCCCTTACGGAAATATAGCGGTTCGAGGTCGGGGGTGGTATAGCTTATCAGCGTGTCGCGCATAGGGAATATTGCCTCACACCTCTTGTTGCTCTTAAACAAGATATCGGTACGTAGTGACTGTGTGCCGTTGTAAGTTGTCGATTTCACAGAGAAATGTGTGGAACCGACCTTCACCCAAATGAATTTCCAGTTGAAGTAGAGGTCGTAGTTGAGCGACTCGCCTGGCAAGAACGCTGTGTTTGGATATTTACATTGTCCCCACCCCGAAATACAAACCATAAGTAGGATCGTGGCAAGCGCAATGCGTGCATTTATATGTTTTATTGAAACTTGTTTCATTTCCTATTTACTTCTTATTCTTGTTCTTAGCTCTTTCTGCATTTCTGCTCTTGACAGTCTTCTGCTTATCGGGTTTCTGCTTGGTTATCTTCTCCGGTTTCTGCTGATAGATTGGAGTTGCATTCAGATACCAGTCCTGCGTCACATCCCATTGTGCCCTCACAGTGACCGGCTGCGGATAGTAGTATACGGCTTCTGCCTGTGTACGACTCTCGTAGTCACCGGTGTCCCACTGATTGTTCCCGTTGTCGTCGCAGAACATGCGCAGGTAGTATGTTCCAGGCAATACATAGAAGAAGTCGGCATGACCATTCTCTGGATTCACTGTCTTTACCACCTTGTCGCTTCCGTCGAGCAGTTGCACCACCGCATTATTGCCTGCATTATGCAGTACAACGCCAAGATATCCATAGCTTTCGAGCGAGCGCACTTTCAACTGGCGCACCGTCTTTTCGTTTCGTGTGCCATAGATGTTGACAAATATTCCCGTGTCGATTTCCACTTCATAGCTACCTCCAGGCTCCCATTCTGCATAGAGGCGGAATGCATTCATCGTCTGCGGCATACGTCGGATGATGAAATCGCGGGGTTCGCGCAGCGAGTCAACACGTTGGAAGAAACGTATCGAATCGAGATATGCCGTATCAATCGGTTCTGCGAACGATATATCGACGTTTTGCAAAGGGTCGAGCGTGGTTGGCGATAGCTTCATGTCGAGAAAGACCTCTGGCATCGGCGGCACATAATCGGGGTCGGTCGGTTGGTCTTCCGGCTCCTCTGCCTGCACTTCGCTTTCGTCTGCATCCTTATTGTTGTCTGCATCTTTCTGTTTCCGGCTTTCGGCTTTACTGCGTCGTCGAGCCTTCTTTTGATCGTCACGATACTGCTTCACCCATTCTTCGTATTCCTTCTGCCGGCTTTTCTCAAGCCGTTCCTTGCTCACTTTCGATATCAGTTCCAAGGTGTCGGTCTGCAATGTGAGTTGTCCCAGGGTGTCGGTACCCATAAACTGCAAGATCATGTTGAGGGTGTCGAGATTATATATGAGCGAGTCGCGTATCCAATAGGTGATGGTGTCGTTGGTTGGATTGGCTTCCACGACAAACGCATCGGTTGCATCGAAGTTAAGTCCTTCGATAACCGGGAGTTGGTCGGATGCACTTGTGAAATAAACACTGAAGAGCCACAAGTTAGGTCGTTCGGTTTTCAACAGATATCGGTCGGTGACCTTCTCCGTGAAAGCCAGCAATGTGATGTCGTCGGGGAAGAAATGTGTGTATGGCCTATATACAATTGAGTCGTAGTAGATACTGTCGTGCCACACGGTGTCGGGCCGTATGTCGGGCTTTGATGTCGGTATGATGAGCCTGTCGGTGAATGCCAGCATCTCGCCTTTCTGCGAGAAAGTGTAAGTCTGGTCTTGATCGTTCAGTGCAAATATGCGATACGGGCGTCGCGCCAACCCTTTCACAACGAAGTGTCCGCGGCTGTCGGTGCGCGAAATGCGCTCAAACGGCACGGTACGGAACGTGGTATCGGTCTGTGTCGTATCAGAAGAGTCGGCAGTTGCATCGGGCTCGGCAGCATACATGCCTACAAGTATTCCTTTTATCGGTTCGAGGTTGGATGCATCGAGCACATAGCCCGACACTTGCATCGTGTCGATAGAGTCGCCTGTGGAGAACGTGAAAGCGTAGTCGCCCATAGGGTTCTGTTCGTTGTTGTCTTCTATCGCATCTGCAAAGTCGATGGTGTAGGTCACTCCCGGCCGTATTGTGTCGGCCAGGGTGATGGTGATGCGTTTTCCCGAAGCATATATATCGGGCATTTCCATCTGTGGTGGCGATACGACCACTTTCTCTGCTGCATTGTCTATGCGTATGTTCTCGTCGAACTCGAGTACAATCTTCTGGCTGCGTGTGTTTGTAGCGCCGAATTCAGGGGTGGTATGTACTACCTTTGGCGGTGTTTCGTCGTATGGTCCTCCGTCGGGTGTACCAATGCTGGCACAGGCTGCAACCAATATTGCAACCACCATCGTCACTACTATGTAGGCACCCCTCAGCTTCATCGGTTCATGTCTAACAGTTCGTCGATATACTCGCGGCTGTTGCTCAGTCGTGGTATCTTGTGCTGTCCGCCCAGTTTGCCCTTGCCCTTGAGCCAATCGTCGAACAATCCTTCGCGAGCCTCAATCAGTTGCAGCGGCTGCAAGGTGATGTCTTTATAGCGCTTTGCCTCGTAGTCGGAGTTTATGGCTTGCAGCGAACGGTCGAGTATGGTTGCAAAGTCTTCGACCGATGCAGGTCGCTTGGCAAACTCTACTATCCATTGGTGGCGGCAGCGTGCTTCCGAATCCATGAATATCGGCGCTGCGGTATAGTCTTTCACCTGTGCACCGGTGGCTATACACGCTTGTTCGAGCCCCTTCTCTGCATTATCGACGATGAGTTCTTCGCCAAATGCGTTGATGAAGTGTTTGGTGCGGCCGGTTATTACAAACTTGTAAGGGTCGGTCTGTGTGAAACGCACTGTGTCGCCGATGATATAACGCCACAAGCCGCACGAGGTGCTTACCACCATTGCATAGTTCACACCTGGTTCCACTTTCCACAGAGGCAGCACTGTAGGGTTCGATGTTCCAAACTCGCTCATCGGTATGAACTCGTAGAACACTCCGTAGTCGATCATGAGCTGCATGGCCGGGTCGCTGAGGTCGGTCTGTATGCCAAAGAATCCCTCGCTTGCATTATAGGTCTCCATGTAGTGCATCCCCGGCAGTGTGATGATATTCTTGTATTGTTCACGATATGGAGTGAATGCCACTCCTCCGTGGAAGAACACCTCCAGGTTTGGCCATATTTCGTCGAGCCGGTCGCGTCCTTCGATTTCGAGCATGTGTCGCAATACCGACAACATCCACGATGGTACGCCGCTTATGTTGGTCACATTCTTGTCGGCTGCGTATCGGGCAATGCGTTCGCGTTTTTCTTCAAAGTCGGCCAGCAGCGCAATCTCTTTAGGCGGTATGCGTGTGAGGTTGACGAGTGCCGGCACGTTTTCAATCAGTATTGCACTGAGGTCGCCTGCCAGGCTGTGTGGTGTGTTGAAGTTTGGTGCATGGCTGCCACCCAGTATCAGGCTTTTTCCCTCAAACAGGCGGCTCTTTGGATTGATGCCAAGGTATGCTGCAACACAGTCGGTGCCTCCAAGGAAATGTATGTCTTTAAGGCCCTCACGGCTCACGGGTATGAACTTGCTCTTGTCGTTGGTCGTTCCGCTCGACTTGGCAAACCAGTTCACGTGTC
>CAMHPM010000200.1 GCA_946187025.1 uncultured Prevotellaceae bacterium | reverse complement strand
GGGCAGGCATTATGTGGCAGACGAGCTTTCATGGCAACTGCGTGACTCATTGGTGAAGTCGGTGTCGCCATCGTTCTGGGCTGATAGCGCTGATGTTCCGGTATTGGCTGCATATGGTGGAGCCGACAATCTTGTAAAGCCATCGCATCCAGCTGCATTGGAGGAAGTGTTGACTCGTAACGGAACGCCACATCGCATCATTATGTTCCCTAATTCGGGACACATGCTTTCCAAGGATACGCCTCAGCGCGACTCGCTGCAGCAGGCGGTGACCCGATGGATGGATATTTATTTCTAATCTTCAGTTTTCCGTCTTCAATCTTCAACCTTCAACCTTCAATCTTCAACTTTCAACTTTCAACTTTCAACCTTCAACTTTCAACTTTCAACCTTCAACTTTCAATTTGTGCTTTGCGCCATTCGCGGCTTCTCACTTTCATGTTTTGTTTCAGGCACTGGCTGTAGAGCCATGGTTCGCAGCTGTGTATGTCGCCCACATTGATGAATCCACGATATGGGCGGTATTCGTCGCCGCTATATCCGCTTACGACCAGTACACGGTGTGTGGTTGACAGGGTGACGGTTATGGTGTCGTGCAATGTAGCCGGAGTGTCGTCGGTGTGCCAGTTCACCGGGTTGATGGCCATGCAGGTGTTGGTAAGCAGTGGTTTTGCATATTTCACGTCTTTCACTGTGTTGTAGCAGATGGTCACTCCTGTGTCGGCCTCGCCTTTTGCGGCACGTATGTGTTTACACTCCACGGTGTCCTCTGCTGCTACCTTATATCCCATCACGTAAGCAGCTGCCAGTTGGCTGTAGGTGTCGTCGTCGATATGCTTCAGGAGTTCGACAACGGCCATGGCGCCTTGGCTGAATCCGGCGATGATGAGCGGCCGCGAGTGGTCGCGTTGTTTCTGAAAGTGGTCGAAGGCATCGCATACGTCGGCCATCGACGGGCGTGTGCGATGATATATTGTGTCTTCGTTGTTCATCATCCATGCGTCGATGGTGGTGTGTCGGTAGTATGGGGCATAGAAACGGTTGCCGTCGGCCATATATTCAGCGGCTTTCTTCATTTCGCGCGACATCCGTTCGCGGTGCTTCGGGTTCCACACATCGGCATAGTGGCACGTGTCGCCGTCGGCCGTTATCCAGTCTTCTTCCCATGTTGATACCACGTAGAACACATCGGCTCCGCTACCCAGTGTGTCGTTTTCTGCGATGTACCACATGGTTGTGTCGGTGTAGTCGGGTGCTTGTGGTATTGACTTGGAGGCCAGCAGCCGTGTGGTTGCTTTTTCATTGGCTTGCTGTGAGAATTTGATTGCGGTAAACACAGCCGTGCAGGCAACTATTGCGATTGTGGTTTGCCAGATTCTTTTCTTGTTCATCGGTGTGGGTTTGAGGGTTTGAGTTTTTGAGTTTTTGAGTTTTTGAGTTCTTAAGTTTTTGAGTTTTTGAGGGTTTAAGTTTCTGAGTTTTTGAGGGTTTATTCCCAACATTCTATGTCGTCTTCAATCTCTGGCAGTTGGCTGCGATGGAATTCGGGGCTCTTGATGCCTTGGCGTCGTTGCCTGCGATAGTCGTCGAGCAGCCTGAATGCGTATTTGCCCAGTGCCGTGATTGCAACGAGGTTACATGCGGTGAGCAGTGCCATGCACAGGTCGCCTACGTTCCACACGAGTTCGAGGCTCACCATTGCGCCAAACATGATTACCACTCCGCCCGAGAGCAGGCGGTATATTGTCATCACGCTTCGGCTGGATGTCATGAAACGTATGTTGGCTTCGCCGTAGTAGTAGTTGCCGATGATGCTCGAGAATGCAAACAGGAATATTGCGATTGCGATGAACACAGGTCCGAATGCTCCGATTTCGCTCTGCAGTGCTTCTTGTGTGAGTGCAATGCCGGTGAGTTCCGGGGTGGTGTAGAGCCCGCTTATCAGGATTATGAATGCAGTGCATGAGCACACGAGCAAGGTGTCGGTAAACACGCCGAGTGCTTGAATCAGTCCTTGTTTCACGGGGTGTGATGTTGTGGCCGTTGCTGCCACGTTTGGCGCGCTGCCTTCGCCTGCCTCGTTGCTGAACAGTCCGCGTTTCACTCCGTTCATCAATGTGGCTCCAATTCCGCCGCCTGCCATCTGCTCAAAACCGAAGGCGTTGCTTACGATGACTTTCATGACATGTGGTATCTCGTCAAGGTTCATCACGATTATCACTACGGCCAGAATGAAATAACCTACAGCCATGATTGGCACCAGCACGGAACTGACATGTGCTATGCGGTGTATTCCACCGAAGACTATGAACAGCGCAACGGCTGTCATGCCCATGCCTACCCATAGCGGGTTCCATCCGAAGGCTGTCTGCATGGCGTTGCAGATGGTGTTGCTTTGTATTGAGTTGTATGACAAACCGAAGGTGACGGTGATGAGAATAGCAAAGAGTATCGACATCCATCGCAGGTGCAATCCGCGTCGTATGTAGTATGCCGGTCCGCCTATGAACGACTCTGCGTGTCGTTGCTTATACAGTTGTCCGAGTGTTGACTCGACAAATGCTGTGGCCGAGCCGATGAGTGCGATGACCCACATCCAGAATACAGCTCCCGGACCGCCTATGGCAATTGCCGTGGCCACTCCTGCCAGGTTTCCGGTGCCTACACGTGTGGCTACCGACACGGC
This sequence comes from uncultured Prevotellaceae bacterium, assembly GCA_946187025.1. Taxonomy (GTDB): domain Bacteria; phylum Bacteroidota; class Bacteroidia; order Bacteroidales; family Bacteroidaceae; genus Colivivens. The sequence continues at coordinate 1,693 of CAMHPM010000200.1, read as the reverse complement.
AAATGCTTCGAATGATGATATGTGTGACTTCTTTTTCTTGCTGCCCACGCCTTCGCCCAGCAGGCGGATCATTTCGCCGGCCATGCGGAATTGTACGCCGCGTGTCTTTATTGTGAACCAAAGTCCGCATAGCACCAGGGCTCCGATAAGCAGGTAGGTCCACAGTGCATCGTTGATTGAGGTTATGATGTCGTTTAGCATGTTGATTTGTGTCAGCTTGGTCAGTTTCAGAATTCGAGTGTCTGTACTGCTGCTTCGAGTTCGTGTATGTAGGCACGTTTTTTCTTCTCAGGTGCAAATACGAATCCTTCGGCGATGATGAGTTTGCGGCCTGTCTCGTCGAAATGTATGTACGACACAAACGGTCCGCCCATCATGTCGCCCACCATCTCCCACAAGCCGCGTGCCACGAGTGTGGTCTTGCCTTTGGTGGCGGCAACATCGAAGAGCACTGTCTGTGCGTTGGTGCTCATGTATTGTCCTTGTTTTTCACCTTCTATGTTGATTTTCATCACTGAATCGCGTATTGCGATGAACTCTCCGGCTCCAAATTCTCCACCATCGAACGGCACGGTATAGAGGCATATGTTGAGGCGGTTGTCTTCGGTGTCGGACGATGCCCACATGAAGTCTTTGCCTTCTTTCACGGCGTCGATGCTGGCCGGAGCGAGCAGTGTGTAGCCGAATTGTTTTTTCACCTGGTTATACACCACGTCGCTGTGTTTGCGACCGAGCAGGTTGCGCTCGCGGGCGAGTTCGGCTTCGAGGAATATATTGATAATCTGGTCTTGCCGGCTCAGTGCCAGTTCGGCCAGTGCCCGTCCGTTGGGTGCTGTGAGATATATCACGGTCTGCGGATGTGCATAGAGGTCGTGTGCGATGCGCAGTTCGCCTTTGGTGTATTGTGTACCTACATCGGTAATCACGATGTTGGCAAAGCCTTGGAAGGTCTTGCTGAATCCGGCCGGATTGATGCTTATCACCTTGAAGTATGACTCGGGTGCCGGCAGTCCTGGTATCTCGGTATTTACCACATCCATCAGCACCGAGCCGTCGGATGTCTGCAGCCAGTCTTTGTCGGCTACCAGCAGTAGCTCGTAGGGCGCACTGTCGGTGGTGATGCCGGCACGTAGGTTTGATTTCTTCGATGTTGTGCCAGAGTTGCACGAGAGGAGCAGCAACATTAGTGTTGCCGCTAATAGGCAATTGATGGTTGCCGGTAGATGTTTGTTCATAATCGGTAGTTGTTTTCTTTGACAGCCCGGGCTTTTGTCTGCGAGTGCGCACTCTCGGGCTTGCGAGTGCGGACTCTTGGCCTCGCGAGTGCGCACTCATTTTATTTACATAGCGCATACACCTCGCTGCCCGCCAGCAGGAAGCATCCGAGTCCGAAGTCGTCGAAGTCGGGCTCTTGGTCGTAACCTACTGGTTGTGAGTCGCTCGGCTGTTTGCCTGTTCCTTGTACGAATCCGAGGAATCCGTTGTCGTGCAGGCATTCGCTGACCATGGCTTTCCATGTGGCGGCCACAATCGGTGTGTATGTCTTCTTGTCGAGCCAGCCCTGGCGTATGCCCCATGCCATGCCGTAGGTGAAGAGAGCCGTGCCGGTGAGTTCCTTGCCTCCGTAGTTTGACTCGTCGTGCAGGCTCACATTCCAGAAGTGGTCTTTGCGCTGACACTCCACGAGGGCGCG
>CAMHPM010000199.1 GCA_946187025.1 uncultured Prevotellaceae bacterium | reverse complement strand
AACGCAGGATATGGCACCGACGTGTTCAACTACCAGACACTCAGCACCATCGCAACCGGTACCGACAAGCAGCACAACGACCTCATCGACCTCAAGATAGGACTCACACCCTACCAATGGGGACGATTCGGCATCAGCGGCGAGGCCGAACTGCAGACGTTCAACCAGAAACATCCGGTCAACTTCGGCGAAGGAAACTCTGAAACCCTCATTCGGGCCGGCATCACACCCGAATATGCCATTACAGAAAACCTGTCGGCCGACATCGACCTGAATGTGGATCATGCTTCCTACGGCATGGATGCCCTGGCAGGAACGGCAAGCGCCATCGACGGATACACCTCGTTTGATGCCACTCCACACGTGTATTGGCACAACGATGTCATCGACGTGAAGGCTGGTGTGTATGTGAGCGACGACATGGACATTGCTCCCGATGCTGACGTCACATTCCACGTCTCTCCGGCTCTCGATGTATATCTGCAGGCTCATGGCGGGGATGTGAGGAATGATTTCCGCCGTTTTGCTTCGATGTCGCCTTACTGGTCGCTTGCATCGATATCGTTTGAGATGGAAAACCAGTTCGACCAGTTGCGCTCGCGTGGTGGTGTGAGGCTGAAACCGGTCAACGGGCTTTCGCTCGACCTGAGTGCCGGATACGACATATCGAAGAAGCGTGCTGAGATTGCCGACTACTACATGAGTGCCACATCGGCCGACTACCTCTATGCTCCTATCACTTTTGCCGACGGAAAGCATTTCTATGCCAACGCCTACGTGAGATACAACTATAAGAACATCGTCACGGCCGACCTCAGCACGCAATACAACAAATGGGACACCGACTTGAAGATTGCCGGTATCGACACCGATGTGTTGTGGCGTCCGGTATTTGAGGCCGACTGGAGCATCAAGGCCCAGCCAGTGAAAAACCTGAACGTAGGCATCGACCTGCTGTTTGAGACGTTCGACACAGCTGCAGGCCGCTATGAGCGCGACAACACCCTCAACGTCGGTGCCACGGCAAGCTATACTTTCCCGCTCGGCCTCACTATCTATGCCAAGGGCGACAACCTGATGAACCGGAAGTACGACCAGTACACCATGTATCGCTCGCCGGGCGTGAATTTCGTGGTGGGGGCTGCAATAACATTCTAAGTCATTCCCAGCCATCCACCACACGCAGGGCAGGCCGTTGTGGCCTGATGCCTGTTGCGGCGGACCGGCTGATACTAAAATATATTTACAAGTGATAAAGAAATACGATTTTCTCATCATCGGCTCAGGAGTTGCCGGTATGAGTTATGCCCTGAAGGTGGCCCGCGCCGGCAAGGGCAAGATTGCCATTGTTTGTAAGACCACCCTTGAGGAGGCAAATACAGCAAAGGCCCAGGGCGGTATTGCATCGGTTACGAACCTGCTGGTCGATAACTTCGACAAGCACATAGAAGACACCATGATTGCCGGCGACTTCATAAGCGACCGCGAGGCAGTGGAGCAGGTTGTGCGCAATGCTCCGGCCGGGATAAAGGAGCTGGTGGAATGGGGTGTGAACTTCGACCGCAATGCCGACGGGCAATACGACCTTCACAAGGAGGGCGGACACTCTGAGTTTCGCATCTTGCACCATGCCGACGACACGGGTGCCGAGATTCAGCGTGGGCTCATGGCTGCCGTACGCAGCAATCCCAACATCGAGATTCTGGAAAACCACTTTGCTGTCGAGATCATCACGCAGCACCACCTGGGCATACGTGTCACACGGCGCACACCCGACATCGAATGTTACGGTGCATACATCTTGAATCCCGACACGGGCAAGGTCGATACCTACCTCTCGCGAGTGACGATCATGGCTACAGGCGGTACGGGGGCTATCTATGCCACTACGTCGAATCCGAATATCGCTACCGGCGACGGCATCGCAATGGTCTATCGGGCCAAGGGCAAGGTGAAGGACATGGAGTTTGTGCAGTTCCACCCTACGGTGCTCTACAATCCGAAGGAGACCCATCCGGCATACCTCATCACCGAGGCCATGCGAGGCTACGGGGGCATACTGCGACTGCCTAACGGCGAGGAATTCATGCAGAAATACGACGAGCGGCTCTCGCTTGCACCGCGCGACATCGTGGCACGTGCCATCGACAAGGAGATGAAAATCCACGGATTGGACCATGTGTGTCTCGATGTCACTCACAAAGATCCAGAAGAGACCCGCCATCATTTCCCCAACATATATGCCAAATGCCTGTCGATCGGTATCGACATCACCAAGGAGTACATCCCGGTGTGTCCGAGTGCCCACTACATGTGTGGCGGCATCAAGGTCGATCTCGACGGACAGTCGTCGATACGCCGCCTGTATGCACTTGGCGAATGCAGTTGCACCGGCCTTCACGGCGGCAACCGTCTGGCAAGCAACTCGCTCATCGAGGCTGTGGTGTATGCCGACACGGCTGCGCGCCACTCGCTCTCGGTCATCGACCGCTACGACTTCAACACCAAGGTGCCTGAATGGAACGACGAGGGCACGATGACCAACGAGGAGAAGGTGCTCATTGCACAGGATGTGAAAGAGGTGGGACAAATCATGTCAACCTACGTGGGCATCGTGCGCAGCGACCTGCGCCTGCACCGTGCATGGGAACGCCTCGACCTGCTCTACGAAGAGACCGAACATCTGTTCAAGCGTGTGAAACCGACGAGAGACATATGCGAGCTGCGCAACATGATCAACGTGGGCTACCTCATCACACGCCAGGCTCTCGAACGCAAGGAGAGCCGCGGACTGCACTTCACCGTCGATTACGAGAAGCACGCACTCGACCATCAGAAGTGACAACGCGACACGAGTGCCGTACCGCGTTCACGCGAGTGCGGAGTCGCAGGGCCGAGAGTGCGGAGTCACAGGCCTGCAAGTGCGGACTCGCGGGCTTGTGAGTGCGCACTCTCAGACAGACGATATAACAAACATTATTTTATAACCACAATCAATGAAACGAATTATCCTTTCGATAGCATTCATCACGATGGTGCTATCCACTGCCCTTGCGCAGCAAATGCAAATCCAAGAGCTGCCGCTCGACCCGGCCGTACGCATGGGCCGGCTCAGCAATGGTCTCACCTACTACATCCGCCACAACGAATGGCCCGAGCAACGTGCCAACTTCTACATAGCACAGAAGGTTGGTTCGATGCAGGAAGACGACAACCAGCGCGGCTTGGCACACTTTCTCGAACATATGTGCTTCAACGGCACCACACACTTTCCGGGCAATACACTGAAGACCTACCTCGAAGGCATCGGTGTGAAGTTTGGTGAAAACCTCAATGCCTACACCAGCTTCGACGAGACCGTATATAATATAAATAATGTGCCGGTCATCACCAATCCGCAAGCCATCGACTCATGCCTGCTCATCCTCCACGACTGGAGCCACGACCTCCTGCTCGAAGGCGACGAGATAGACAAGGAGCGCGGAGTCATCAACGAAGAGTGGCGTATGCGCTCGAGCGCCGGACAACGCATGTACGAACGCGCACTGCCTATACTCTACGAAGGTAGCAAATATGCCCACCGTATGCCAATCGGAACCATGGACATAGTGATGAACTTCCCTTACCAGGACATACGCAACTACTACAAGAAATGGTATCGCCCCGACCTGCAAGCCATCATCATCGTGGGCGATGTAGATGTAGATGCCGTCGAATCAAAGATAAAGACCATCTTTGCCGACATACAAGCACCGGCAGCCGATGCAGCCGTGCGCGAATACTACCCGGTGCCCGACAACAAAGAACCAATCTTCACCATACAGACCGACAAAGAGCAGGAACGCTCAATGCTCTACATACTGTGGAAACACGACGCAATGCCACGCGAGATGCACAACTCGGCACAGGCATACATCATGAACTACCTCTACGGCGCCATGGGCGGTATGCTCTCCACACGCCTCTCTGAAATCATGCTCAAAGAGAATCCGCCGTTCACCGGAGCACAAGTGTCATTCAACACCGACTACCTCGTGGCCAACACCAAAAGCGCCTGCGCCATGACAACCACCTTCCAGGACGGACAGCACCGCCAGGCCGTGGAAGCCGTGTATCGCGAGCTGCTGCGTGTGCGCCGCCACGGATTCACCGTCACGGAATACGAACGCTACAAAGAATCATTCAAGGCCAGCATCGAAAACATGTACCAACGCCGCGACAAAGTGAGCAACGACAGCTACGTAGATGAATACGTGCGCCACTTCCTCGACAACGAGGCAGCCCCAGGCATCGAGTGGGAACACACCAACCTGCCTATGTTTGCCGACAACATCACCGTCGAGGTAATCAACCAGATAGCAATGCAACCTGAAGAGAACGCA
>CAMHPM010000198.1 GCA_946187025.1 uncultured Prevotellaceae bacterium | reverse complement strand
ACTGAAATGGCAGCTGGAGGAGAAGGTGGGGCGCAACTACCCCGACTACATCATTGCCTGTGTGGGCGGTGGAAGCAACGCAGCTGGAAGTATCTACCACTACATCAACAACGAATGTGTGAAGATAGTGCTGGCCGAGGCTGGCGGCAAGGGTATCGATACAGACATGACGGCGGCATCGCTTCAGGTAGGTACGACCGGCATACTACACGGCAGCCGCATAAAGCTGATGCAAACCGACGACGGACAGGTTGTAGAGCCATACTCCATATCGGCAGGACTCGACTACCCGGGCACTGGACCCCTGCATTGCAACCTATACGCCACGGGGCGTGCACGGGTGCTGGCTGTGAACGACGACGAAGCTCTCGATGCTGCCTACGAACTGACACGCCTCGAAGGCATCATACCGGCTCTCGAGAGTGCTCATGCACTCGGTGCACTGCCGAAGATGACATTCAACAAAGAAGACATCGTGGTGCTCACAGTGAGTGGCCGCGGCGACAAAGATCTTGAAACTTACTTGAAAAACATAAACAGACATGAAACGATTTGAATACAAAACAGCCATTCGCCATGCACTGGGCGATATGACAACTCCTGTGGCTGCCTACATGAAACTGAGAGACATGTATCCGCAAAGCGCATTGCTCGAGAGCTCTGACTATCACAGCCACGACAACAGCCGCTCGTTCATAGCCGTCGCTCCGTTAGCATCGGTGTCAATCGAACACGGGACGGCCTGCTTCCACATGCCCGACGGCACAGAGCAGCGCAGGGAGATATGTCGGGAATACAGTGTGGCCAATGCTATCAACGACTTCATCAGCTGCATACATGTAGAAGGCGAGGGGGCTGAACACATGGGACTTTACGGATATACGTCGTTCAATGCTGTGCGCTACTTCGAGAATATCGACGTGAAAGATGAGGTGCAGGAGAAGAACGACGCTCCCGACATGATGTATATACTCTATAAGAAAGTGATTGAGTTCGACCACTTCAACAACATCATCACCATGGTTGAACTTCTGTCGGATGGTGAGAGCGATTCGCTTTCCCGACTCCTGGCCGACATCAGCAACAAGCCAGTTACTTTCTTCGACTTCCACGCCGTGGGTGAGGTGTCGAGCACACTGACCGACGAGCAGCACAAGGCCAACATCCGTCGTGGCATAGAGCACTGCAAGCGAGGCGATGTGTTTCAGATTGTGTTGTCGCGCCGATTCATACAGCAATATGAAGGCGACGACTACCAGCTCTACCGTGCACTGCGCTCAATCAATCCATCGCCTTATCTCTTTTATTTCGATTTCGGAGGCTTCCGCATCTTCGGCTCGAGCCCTGAGACACACTGCCGCATCGATGGCCGACGAGCATATATCGACCCCATTGCAGGCACAACCCGCCGTACAGGCAATAAAGACGAGGATGCCCGCAATGCAGAATATCTGAAGAACGACCCGAAGGAGAATGCCGAGCATGTGATGCTGGTCGATCTTGCCCGCAACGACTTGAGCCGCAACTGCCACGGTGTGCATGTCGATTTCTACAAAGACATGCAATACTACAGCCATGTCATCCACCTCGTAAGCCGTGTGTCGGGAACTCTCGACCCTGATGCCGACCCAATCAGCACATTCATCGACACCTTCCCAGCAGGCACACTCTCGGGAGCCCCGAAGGTGAGAGCCATGCAGCTCATAAGCCAATACGAACCCCACAACCGCGGAGCATACGGCGGTTGCATAGGGTTCATAGGGTTGAACGGCAATCTGAACCAGGCTATCACTATACGCACCTTTGTGAGCCGCGGTGGCGAACTGTGGTTTCAGGCAGGGGGCGGTATAGTGGCCAAGAGTGATGAGGAATACGAACTACAGGAAGTAAACAACAAACTCGGAGCATTGCGCCGGGCAATAGAAATGGCAGAGAAGATATGAAGATAGCTATAATCGACAACTACGACTCGTTTACATACAACTTGAGTCACATGCTGAAAGAACTGGGTGCCGAGGTGACGGTTTTTCGCAACGACCGCTTCACGATGCCGATGCTACAACCATTCGACAAGATTGTATTGTCGCCAGGGCCAGGCATACCATGCGAGGCAGGTCTGCTGATGCAGACGATAGCCGAATATGCAGGTCGGAAACCCTTGCTGGGGGTGTGCCTGGGACATCAAGCATTAGGCGAACACTTCGGTGCTAAACTGCTGAATATAGGCAATGTAGTGCATGGTGTGGCAACTGAGGCACATATCACGGCCGATGACTATCTGTTTGCAGGACTGCCTCCGAGGATAGAGGTGGGCAGGTACCACTCGTGGGTCGTATCGACCGACAATCTGCCTCCATGTCTTGAAGTGACGAGCATGAGCGACGACGGATACATCATGTCGCTCCGCCACCGCACACTCGACATCCGGGGCATTCAGTTTCATCCCGAAAGTGTACTAACTCCCGAAGGTAAGGCCATACTTGGCAAATGGCTGAAATATTGACACAGAAACACAGAAATAACACACAAAAAAAAATATCATGAAACAGTATCTATCAAAACTCATTGAAGGCTCTACGCTATCACGCGAAGAGAGCCACGACATCATGGTCGGAATCACAGACCAGAAGTACAACGAATATCAGATAGCAGCCCTGCTCATGGCCATGCAGATGCGTGGAGTGACCGTAGATGAAATGCTTGGCCTTCGCGACGGCTTGCTCGAAACGGGTAAATACATCGACCTCGAAGACTATGATACCCTCGACATCGTAGGCACGGGAGGTGACGGAAAGAACACATTCAACATATCGACCTGCTCGGCATTTGTCATTGCTGGTGCGGGATATAAGGTGTCGAAACATGGAAACGGAAGCTCAACGTCGGTATCGGGTGCCAGCACGGTGTTGCAAGGACACGGCGTGAAGTTCACCGACGATGTTGACACGATGCGACGCTCGCTCGACGAGGCAGGCATATGCTACTTCCATGCACCTTTGTTTGCTTACGGAATGAAGTTCGTAGGCCCTACACGCAAGTCGCTGGCCGTGCCAACATGTTTCAACCTGCTGGGGCCGCTCGTAAATCCGTGTCATCCCAAGTACTCGCTCCACGGAACAGCCAATCAAGCTCAGCTGCGGTTGTACACCAACATACATCAGCAGATAGGCGACAACTACGGAGTGATAACGAGCTACGACGGATATGACGAGATATCGCTCACCAGCGGTTTCAAACTCTGTACCAACCACTTCGAGAAAGTCTATACGCCCATCGAGATGGGTTTCGATTATGTATCACCAACCGAGATATATGGCGGAGCCACACCAGCCGACGCAATGAAGATATTCGACTCAGTGCTCGAAGGCACTGCGACACGTAGCCAGACGAACGTGATACTGGCCAATGCAGCATGTGGCATCAGTGTCATGAACCCCAACCTGTCGATAGCCGATTCGGTGGCGCAAGCACGCGAATCGCTCGAAAGCGGCAGAGCACTTAATGCCCTGAAGAAGTTTGTGGAAATAAATCAATAGTCAGCGCCATGGATATACTCGAAGAAATAGTGGCCCACAAGCGCGTGGAGCTTGCCAGGCAGAAAGAGATAGTGGCCGAGAGCGACCTCTGCAACACCGTCGAACGCGAACTTGCAAGCGGAATGCGGCCCCCCGTCTCGATGAGCGCCTCGCTTGCAGGTTCATCGACAGGCATCATTGCAGAGTTCAAACGCAAATCGCCGTCGAAAGGTTGGATTCACATGGAAGCGCGTGTAGAGGATGTGGTGCCGCAATACGAGGCAGCAGGAGCCTCGGCACTTTCCATCCTTACCGACAGTGAATACTTCGGTGGCGACATGAGGTTCGTGAAAAAAGTGCGTCCTCACACCACGTTGCCGATACTTCGCAAAGATTTCATCATCGATGAATACCAACTGCTGCAAGCACGCCTCATCGGTGCCGATGCAGTGCTGCTTATCGCAGCATGTCTCGACAAGCCTGCGTGCCGTCGTTTGGCACAGCGTGCTCACGAATTAGGACTTGAGACCCTGCTCGAAACCCACACACCAGGCGACACCGAATACATCGACGACAATATCGATATGGTAGGTGTCAACAACCGCAACCTTGGTACATTCAGAGTCGATGTAAACAACTCGATGCTGATGCTGCCATATCTGCCGGCCGACCGAGTGCTTGTGAGCGAAAGCGGAATATCAAATCCTGAGACAGTGATGCAACTGCGCTCCGCCGGATATCGTGGTTTCCTTATTGGCGAGACATTCATGAAGACAGGCAATCCTGGCAAGGCGCTGATGGAGTTTAAACAGAAGTTAAAGGGAAGTTAAAGGGAAGTTAAAGGGAAGTTAAAGGGAAGTTAAAGGGA
>CAMHPM010000197.1 GCA_946187025.1 uncultured Prevotellaceae bacterium | reverse complement strand
GTATCATCGCAATCAACCTCAACGAGGGCGACTCGGTGAAAGAAGTGCTCCTCACAACAGGAACCGACGAAATACTTATTGCCAACCGCAACGGACGAGCTATACGATTTGTGGAAAACACAGTTCGTGTCATGGGCCGCGGAGCCGCAGGTGTTCGTGCACTCAAACTCGATGATGACGGTGAAGACGAAATCGTAGGCATGATTGTGATGCACAAACCGGAGAATATGACCGAGGAAGAGATGATTAACGACCCTAATATACCGACGGTACTCGTAGTAAGCGAGAAAGGATATGGCAAGCGTAGCTCAATATACGACTACCGAATTACAAACCGCAACGGTAAGGGAGTCAAGACTCTTAATATAACAGAGAAGACAGGACGGCTCATTGCCATCAAGAGTGTGACCGACGACGACGACCTTATGATTATCAATAAGAGCGGAATAACCATTCGCCTTGCGTTGATGTCAGTGAAAGTGCAAGGACGCAACACACAGGGTGTGAGTCTCATAAACCTCAAGAAACGAAACGACGTAATTGCCAGCGTATGCAAAGTGGAACATGAAGATGTGGAAGACGAGGAGATTGTCAACGTTCCCGATGCAGACGGACAGACCAACATGACGTGGACAGAGGATAATCAAGAGAAATAAACGTTGAATGATAAATAAATAGTTAAAAAGTAATCAAGGCTTATGAAAAAACTATTGTTCATTGGTATGCTGCTCGCTGGTAGCGGTGCAGCATATGCCCAGAAGTATCTGGTTGACGATGCCGACATCAAACTGAAGGAGGCATGTGCAAAACAGCAAATCGACATGATGAAGCTTAACGATGCATGGAAGAACATACAGGATGCCATGGCAAGCGAGAAGACTGTAAACTATCATGAAACCTACAAAGTAGCTTCTAAGATCCGTAACGTGCAGTTGGTTCAGCTTTACGACAATGGTCAGCGAACCGGACAGCTCGATACTCTGAAGTATTTCGACGGACTTAAAGAAATCCTCGGATATTATTACACTTACGACCGCCTTATCCGCACTCCAAATGCAAAAGGCAAGATGCCATTGAAGGAGAACGAATTGAAGGCTGCGCATGTGCTGGCACAACAGGAGGCTGCTCCAATCCGCCTCAACATGTTGCGTGGTGGTTCTTCTATTATCCATTCACATACAAAGAATGCGCTTGAATACCTTGATACTTATCTGAAGTCGTTTGACGAGCCTCTGTTCAAGGAAATGAAACTCAACGAAACCGATACACTCAAGACTGCCGGTTATCTCTACTATGGCATGGGACTGAAAAACCTTGCACAGACATGGGAAGACACATTGAAATATCTTGAGTATTATGAGAAGACTCTCGAGACTCCGGCTTATGCTGCATATTCATGTGTCGAACTCATGAATACATACAAAAAGCATGGCGATATGCAGAACTGGGAAAAGTATTGCAAGTATGCACTCGAGCATTTCCCTGACGACCAGCAATATGCAAAGCTGCTGATTGCCCAGTATATGAACGACGAACGAATTGAAGATGCAGTCAAGATGTGTGAAGTGATGGAGAAAATGTTCCCTAAGGAGATATTCCCACTCGAGACACGTGCTCTCATTGTATTCAACGAGAAGAAATATGAAGAGTCGGTTGAACTCTTCACTAAACTCGCTGAGCTTGATCCTACATACGGCCGTGCATGGTGCTCGCTTGGTACATCGTATTATCAGCTTGCATTGAAAAACTCGAGTAATACTAAATTGCGTAAGGAATATCTCGACAAGGCCATCCCTGCATTTAAGAAGGCAGAGGAAGTTGCTCCGGACGAGCCTGAGCTTTGGGGATACTATCTGTATCACAGCTATGAATCTCTCCCTACTCCTGACAAGGCAAACATGGCCAAGTATAAGAAGTACGATACAAAGAAATAATATCTGAGATATAGAAACGCTGTCAGCGATAAATAAACAATATCAGCGATAAATAAACAATATCAGCGATAAATAAACAATATCAGCGATAAATAAACCGTATCCGCGATAAGAAGAGATAGTGTTTCTTTATGGAACGTACAACGGCCCGTAACATTTGTGTTGCGGGCCGTTTGTTATATACATTGTTCTGCCTGATGTTTGTCTAGAACTTATAGCGCAGACCGATGAGGGCAATGCCTTGTTCTCCTGTACCCAGTTCAAGGAATCCGCGTACGACTTGACTACCGGCTTCAATGCCAAGCAGTGATACTTGCCAGTTTATGTTTACTTCATTGTCGCTGTAGCTATCGGCGGCATTTCTGTCGCTGTCATATTTCTCATTGCGCAGTGTTGCACCTAAGGCTAATTTCGAATACAGGCCGAAATGGCTCTTGCGCAGCCAGTCGAACTTGACGGCAGGCATCAGCGTGATGTAGCTGTTTTTGCTTACTCCTTCTTGGACTTGGCCGATAAAAACATCCTGCTTGTTATGTCCGTAGGCCAGGATACCGCCCACACCAAGCCATGGTTTGGCATGGTAAAAATACTCTGCACTGATGGGGCCTGTGAATTTCTCGTTCTTAAAACTGGCACCAAACATCGTACCAGTGAGTTCCTCAAAGGCATCGATAATCTGAGAGTTAGACCACCCTCCGAGGCTGATGGCAATTTCGTGTTTAGTGTTGTCATACCCATTCTGTGCTTTCATGCAGGTTGCAGTTGATATTGCAACCATCACTAATAAAATAATCTTTCTCATTTTATGTGAATTTGTTTTTGTGAGACTGCAAAGTTAGTGATTTTTTTGTTAGTTAGTAAAATATATATGATAAATCCAGTATTATTTGTCATTGAATGGTGATAAAAGTGTTTTTCTGCACTTGATTTGATATATGTTTGTTCATTATTTGTCTGTTCCGTTAAATTGCGCTATCTTTGCAGGCTTTTGCGCAGTGACAGCAAAATGATGTATAAAAACGGATTATGGAAAGAGATGCAATAGATTTTGGAAAGATGCGTATTCCGCAGTTGTTTGTCCGCTTGTTTGTCCCGACGTTCATGGGACTCCTCTCCTGGGCGTTGGTTACCTTGGCCGATGGCATTTTTGTAGGTCGTGGCGTGGGTAGCGACGGTTTGGCTGCTATCAATATCGTGGCTCCGCTGTTTCAGATTGCTATGGGTATCGCCCTGATGTTTGGCACTGGTGCCAGCATCGTGGCGGCCATTCACTTGTCGCACGACAATGTGAAGGCGGCGCGTATCAACAGCACCCAGGCCATGGCGGTAGGTACATTGCTCATGTTGCTGGTGGCTGCTGTTTGCTATGTATTTCCGCGTGGGGTGGGAGAGATGTTTGGAGGGTCGGAGCAGTTGATGCCCTACATCATCGACTACCTGCTTTGGGTGTTGCCTGCATTGGTGTTTTCCATATTCTCTGTGGTTGGCATGTTTATCATCCGCCTCGATGGCTCGCCAAATTTTGCCATGATTGCCAACATTGTGGGGGCTATTCTCAATATATTACTCGACTGGGTGGCTGTCTTTCCACTGGGTTTGGGGTTGAAAGGGGCCGCTATTGCCACGTCGTTTTCAATGGTTGTGAGTGCAGCCATAGTTGGCTGGTACTTTCTTTGTAGGGCCAAGTCTCTGAAACTGTATTATATTAAGTTCTCGACTACAAGCCTCCGCCTCACAGTGCGCAACATAGGGTATATGGTGCGCATGGGTTTCTCTACGTTTATAGGCGAGACTGCCATGTCGTGCATGATGATTGTGGGCAATTTCATGTTCGTCGACCTGCTGAAGGAGGATGGCGTGGCTGCCTACAGTGTGGCATGTTATATGTTTCCGCTCGTCTTCATGTTTGGTTCGGCCATAGCTCAGTCGGCTCAAACCATCATCAGCTACAACTACGGCTTGGGTCAGCACCGTCGCATCAGTTCCACCTTCCGCCTGTCCCTGCGCCTGGCAACGGTGTGTGGGTTGGTGATGATGTTGGCGGGCATTGTGTTGTGCCGTCCACTCATTTCGCTGTTTCTCGATTCCAGTGTGCCTGCATTCAGCATAGCCACCGAGGGGTTCCCGCTCTTTGCACTCAGTTTCCTCTTCTTCTCGCTCAACATCGTGCTCATAGGCTACTATCAAGCCCTCGAACGTGCCCGCAAGGCCACACTGTTCATGTCGTTGCGCGGCTATCTCATCATCATCCCCGTCTTCATCCTCCTGCCGCGCCTGGTCGGCATAGCGGTTGCGATAGAAGGCCCGCACGGTGCCCGACCAGGTCACACCGGCGTCGGCGGCCTTTTCGCCGCCCTCCACATACAGGGTGAAATCGCCGTCCGTGCGGCTCCACGCCCCGTGATAGAGCTTGAAATCCATGGCCTCCAGCGTCGCGCCGGGGTCCTCCGAAGCATAGATCGCCTCGGC
>CAMHPM010000196.1 GCA_946187025.1 uncultured Prevotellaceae bacterium | reverse complement strand
TGATGGGCACTCACCTGCGCATGTTCCACACATTACGCATTCGTCTGAAATTACGTAAGCCATACTTTCTACTTGTTTTTGTTTATAAATATATCTAACTTGTAACCGACTGCAAAGGTAGCAAAAGTAAGCGAAAAGTGAATCGCGAAAAGTGAAAAATATATGTTACCAACCCTTTTTTACCAGCCTATCACGTGATTTTTTACTTTTCACCATTCACTTTTCACTTCGTTTTGCTAACTTTGTACATCAATTCTACAAAATACCAAAAGAAATATGAACATCACAATCATCGGTGCCGGAAACATTGGCGGCGCATTGGCCCGCGGCTGGAGCAAAGCAGGCAAAGACACTCGCATCACCGTATCGGGAGTACACTGGGAGAAACTCAACAAAATCAAAGACGACTGCCCCGACGTCGATATCATGACCGACGACTGCCGCGCCGTGAAAACAGCCGATGTTATCGTGATTGCCGTAAAACCATGGCAGGTGGAGACAGTGATTGGCGACATCAAGCCAAGCCTCACACCGAAGCAGATTCTCATCTCCCTCGCTGCCGGTGTGACACTCGACGACCTGCAGTCAATGCTCGCAAAACACGAATGCCCGGAACTGCCCGTATTCTACGTCATACCAAACATCGCAGCCGAGTTCTGCGAAAGCATGACATTCATCACCGCAGCCAACGGCGTCGATAGCACCATAATCAACAAGGTGGAAGACCTCTTCAAGCTGGTAGGCGACGTGTTTGTATGCGCCGAGAAACTCGTCGCACCAGGTATGCTCATGGCATCGTGCGGAATAGCCTACGTCATGCGATTCCTGCGTGTGCAGACCGAGGCCGGCGTCGAGATGGGCTTCTACCCGAAAGATGCACTCAAGATAGCCATACAGACAATGAAAGGCGCAGCCGAACTCCTGCATCAGACAGGCGAACACCCAGAGGCAGCAATCGACCGCGTCACCACACCAGGCGGATACACCATCAAGGGACTGAACGAGATGGAGCATGCAGGATTCAACTCAGCAGTAATCCGAGTGTTCAAGACAGGATTGTAGGTGAGCCCCCTCCCTGCTCCCCCAAAGCCCCCTCCCTGCTCCCCCAAGGGGGAGTGATAGGCCATCCGGATGGAAAATAGTAAATCGTAAATAGTAAATATACCAAGATGTCACTAATCGAACAAATCATCAATCGCGCTCGCAGCAACAAGCAGCGCATCGTGCTTCCCGAATCGCTCGAGGAACGCACACTCACGGCAGCCGACCGCTGCCTTGCCGACGACATAGCCGACATAATCCTCATAGGCAACCCCGACGACATATTCGCTCAGGCAAAGAAACTCGGACTCACACACATCGACCGAGCTACAATCATCGACCCAGCCACATCGGAGAAGACAGAACAATACGCACAACTGCTCTTCCAGCTCCGCCAGAAGAAAGGCATGACCATCGAGAAGGCACGCGAGCAAGTGCTCGACCCCCTCTACTTCGGCTGCCTCATCATCAAGAGCGGAGATGCTGACGGACAGATATCCGGAGCCCTCAGCACCACGGGCGACACACTGCGCCCCGCACTCCAAATCATCAAGTGCGCACCAGGCATCACATGTGTGAGCGGCGCAATGCTCATGCTCACCCAGACACCACAATACGGCGAAGACGGTGTGCTCGTGATAGGCGACGTGGCCGTGACACCCATGCCCGATGCCGCCCAGCTGGCACAGATTGCAGTATGCACCGCACAGACGGCTCGCAGCGTAGCCGGATTTGCCGACCCACGTGTGGCCATGCTCAGTTTCTCGACAAAAGGCAGTGCCAAGCATGAAGTAGTAGATAAAGTGGTGGAAGCAACCCGTCTGGCCCACGAGCTCGACCCCGAACTCCATATCGACGGCGAACTGCAGGCCGACGCAGCACTCGTGCCAAGCGTGGGAGCAAAGAAAGCACCGGGCAGCGACATCGCAGGTAAAGCCAACGTACTCGTTGTGCCATGCCTCGAAGTGGGCAACATCGCCTACAAACTCGTGCAGCGTCTCGGCGGAGCCGATGCAATCGGCCCTATCCTCCAAGGCATTGCACGTCCGGTCAACGACCTCAGCCGCGGCTGCTCGGTCGATGATATCTACAAGATGGTAGCCATCACAGCCTGCCAGGCAATGGATGCGAAGTAACTTAGATTGTTCACTTTTCATTTTTCACTTTTCACTTAAGACTATGAAAATACTTGTTCTCAACTGCGGCAGCAGTTCAATAAAATATGCATTGTACGACATGACCGACAAGTCGGTCGTCACATCGGGCGGAATAGAGAAGATAGGATTGCCCGACTCGTTTATCAAGATTAAGGTAAACGGCGAGAAGATACAGATAGATACACCCGTGGCAGAACACACAGCCGGTGTAGGGCTCATATTCAAGTGCCTCACCGAGGGCAAGACGGCAGTGCTGAAATCGCTCGACGAAATCGACGCTGTGGGTCACCGCATGGTACACGGAGGCGAGAAATTCAACAAGAGCGTGCTGCTCGACGACGAGGTGATGAGCGTCTTCGCTTCGTGCAACGACCTCGCACCGCTCCACAACCCTGCCAACATAAAGGGTGTGAATGCCGTGAAAGCTTGTCTGCCAAATGTGCCGCAAGTAGGTGTGTTCGACACTGCATTCCACCAGACCATGCCCGACTATGCCTACATGTATGCCCTGCCTTACGAACTCTACACCAAGTATGGCGTGCGTCGCTATGGATTCCACGGCACGAGCCACCGTTATGTGAGCCAGCGCGTGTGCGAATTCCTCGGAGTGAAGCCCGAAGGAAAGCGCATCATCACCTGCCACATAGGCAACGGAGCCAGCATTGCAGCCGTGAAGGACGGCAAGTGTGTAGATACGTCGATGGGCCTCACCCCACTCGAAGGCCTTATCATGGGTACCCGCTCGGGCGATATCGATGCCGGAGCTGTCACCTTCCTCATGGACAAGCTGGGCCTCGACACAGCCGGCATCAGCAACCTGCTCAATAAGAAGTCGGGCCTTGCAGGTGTGAGCGGTGGCAAGAGCGACTTCCGCGACATTCTGGCTGCCATCGCAGCAGGCAACGACCAGGCACGTCTGGCCAAGGAGATGTACACCTACCGCATCAAGAAATACATCGGACAGTATGCCGCAGCTATGGGCGGAGTGGATATCATCCTCTTCACCGGCGGTGCGGGCGAGAACCAGTGGGAGGTGCGCGAGGGTGCCACACGCGGCCTTGAATTCCTCGGAGTGAAGATCGACGAGGCAAAGAACCACTCGGTGCGTGCCACCGAAGACATCATCAGTACACCCGACAGCCGTGTCACCGTGTGTGTCATCCCTACCGACGAAGAGTTGATGATTGCTACCGACACGTTGAAGATAGTAAGCGGAAGCAAAGCGTGAGACAGGAATGCTCAAAGCTTGAGATGAGAATGCACCAAGCTTGAGACAGGAAAGCACCAAGCTTGAGACAGGAAAGCACCAAGCTTGATGTAAGCAAAGTATTTGCAATTGATGCTAAAATCCCGGAAACGAGACATCCTACAAGTCTTGTTTCCGGGATTTTTTTGTGACGCTAATAGTCAAGATACGGCTGGAGTCGCTTGATTTCATCGGGAGTGAATATGCCTGATGCCCGCACATCGTCGATGTCGGCAAATGGTCCGTAGAGCCGTTTGCGGTTTTCGACAGCCTTTGCCTTATCGTAGCCGATGTAGGGGAATCGCGACATCTGTGCAAACGATGCCTTATTGATGTTGATATGAGTGATGGCAGTGTCGGCAATGCTGAACCACTCGAGCATGTCGGCCGATACATGATGTACCTCGAGCAGCTGCTCCACATGATGGAAACCGCCCATGCGCTGGCGCCTCTCCACAATCCAGCGGGCTATATTACGGCCTATTCCCGGTATCTTCATCAGCAGGGCGGTGTCGGCGGTGTTGGGATCGACTTTTGTCGGCGTGGTAAACTTCGCTGGATAATCGCGTTGCTGCGAGTCGGCACGTACTTCACGGATGCGGTTTGCAGCTGTGTTGCCGTAGGTGCCCGACGTGTGATATTGACGGCCTACAGGATATTTCACCCGGCGGTTACGATAGCTGTCGGCAATTCTGACGAGAGGCAGCAGGCGGTCGATATCGTCGTCGGACAGCGAATTTAGGTGTGCTATGTCGAGCGGTTTCTCAAACACGGCACCTGCAGCACGATATCGCAGGAACGAACGCACCTGATGGCGTGTGAGTCCGAGCCTGATGAGTGTGAGCGAATCGACGGTATTGGGGTCGAAATATTCCTTAAGAGCCTGTGCGTCGGCCGATGGAGTTGTGGCAGCGACGTCCTGCTGTGGGTTGCCTCTGCCTGCATTGGCCGCCGGTTTGTCTGCAT
>CAMHPM010000195.1 GCA_946187025.1 uncultured Prevotellaceae bacterium | reverse complement strand
TATGTGCATCGAGCACCCCGGGCGTACACAAATACACCGTGACATGCTGTTGCACCCGGTCGATGGCCGAGATGCTGACCAAACAGATTGAGAAGCGCATCGACGTGCTGCAATCCAACTACTACACCGACGACGAAATCTTCATCATCGAGACCTCGCTCCTCAAGATATCAACACCCGTGATGCTGGCCGACAGCCGCGTGTCGGGTGCCATACGCAACCACGGAGCACGCATTGTGGAGGTGAATCCGACCTATGCCACAGCCGAAAAGACAGGCACCACGGCCGACATCCTCTCGCTCTACAACGCACTCAACCAGACAGGTGCCGTCCTGCAATTTGTGCGTTCTGGTCGCATCTGCATCACCAAGAGCACATCCGAACGCCTCGACGAATATCTGGCACAAAGAGAAAAGGAGAGGGTACAGCCGGAAGAAAATAAATGAAAGGAAGTTAAAAGAAAGTTAAAGGGAAACCGTCCGGATGGAAATGACCAAATCGTAAATAAACAAATAGAAATAAATAGTAAATAGTAAATCGTCAAATAGTAAATAACTTTAGACTATGGCAAAAATGAATTTTGGCGGCGTTATCGAAGAAGTGATGACCCGCGAAGAGTTTCCACTCGAGAAAGCACGTGAAGTATTGAAAGACGAAACCATCGCAGTGATTGGTTACGGAGTACAAGGTCCTGGACAATCGTGCAACCTGCGCGACAACGGATTCAACGTAATCGTAGGTCAGCGCCAAGGCAAGACCTTCGAGAAGGCAAAAGCCGACGGATGGGTACCAGGCGAGACCCTATTCTCAATCGAAGAGGCAGCCGAGCGCGGTACAATCGTGATGTGCCTCCTCAGCGACGCAGCAGTGATGTCGGTATGGCCTACACTCAAGCAGCACCTCAAGCCAGGCAATGCGCTCTACTTCTCACACGGATTTGCTATCACATGGAACGACCGCACCGGATGCGTGCCTCCAACCGACATCGACGTCATCATGGTAGCACCAAAGGGTAGCGGCACATCGCTCCGCACCATGTTCCTCGAAGGACGCGGACTCAACTCATCATACGCTGTATATCAGGATGCAACAGGCCGTGCACTCGAGCGCACACTCGCACTCGGTATCGGTATCGGCTCGGGCTACCTGTTCGAAACCACATTCCAGCGCGAAGCAACCAGCGACCTCACAGGCGAGCGCGGCTCACTCATGGGAGCCATCCAGGGACTGCTGCTTGCACAATACGAAGTGCTGCGCGAGAATGGTCACACTCCATCTGAGGCATTCAACGAGACCGTTGAGGAACTCACACAGTCGCTCATGCCACTCTTCGCAGCCAAGGGTATGGACTGGATGTATGCCAACTGCTCAACCACAGCACAGCGTGGTGCACTCGACTGGATGGGCCCGTTCCACGATGCCATCAAGCCAGTGGTAGAAAAGCTCTACGCATCGGTAAAGAGCGGACACGAAGCACAGATATCAATCGACAGCAACAGCCAGCCTGACTATCGTGTGAAGCTCGAAGCCGAACTCAAGGCACTGCGCGAAAGCGAGATGTGGCGTACTGCCGAAGTTGTGCGTCAGCTCCGTCCTGAGAACAACTAATTGTTACAAACACACTGAAGGTGTGCCTCGACATCAACCGTGATGCAGGGGTGCACCTTTGTTATGAATTATAATATAAGACAACGACAGTGCACTACCTTTTAATATAAGACAACGACAGTGCACTACCTTTTAATATAAGACAACGACTATGTACTACCTCCTCGCTCTCTTTTGTGTTGTCGTCTGGGGTGTCACGTTCGTATCGACCAAAGTGCTGATACAACATGGACTCACTCCGGAGGAAATCATCGTCATACGCTACGGACTTGCATACCTGTGCCTCCTGCCGTTTTCGAAGCGGTGGTATGCAGGCAGCATCAGGCGCGAATTCACGATGCTCGCCCTGGGGCTTTTGGGTGGTACCCTCTATTTTCTTACCGAGAACTATGCGGTGAAATTCACGCTCACCACCAATGTGTCGCTCATAACCAGTACCACACCGCTCATCACCACACTGCTCGTGGCGCTGTGCTACCGCTCGGCACACATCGGAAGCAGGACCATCATCGGGTCGCTATTGGCTTGTGTGGGAGTTTTCCTTGTGGTGTTCAACGGACGTTTCATGCTGCAACTCAATCCGTTGGGCGACTTGCTTGCATTCTGCTCCGCACTCAGCTGGAGCCTCTATTCGCTACTCTTCATGAGGGTGGGCAAACAGTATTCAACCCTGTTCCTCACACGCAAGCTCTTTTTCTATGGCATCATCACAACGCTGCCGTTTACGTTGATGGGCGGCGGACTCAACCTCTTTACTCTCTATGCCTTAACCCTGCGCCCCGTGCTGTTCAACATCCTGTTTCTCGGACTTGTGGCCTCGCTCGGTTGTTTCTATTTCTGGGGAGTGTCGGTGAAGCACATCGGCACCGTGTCGGCCAATAATCTCATCTATTTTTCACCTGTCTTCACCCTTGTGGCGGCATTCATCGTGCTGGCCGAACCCGTGTCGTGGTTCTCGCTGCTCGGCTTGCTGTTCACTATCGGTGGTGTGTGGCTTGCTGCGACTCCGCGCTCATGACCCTGCGACTCCGCACTCTCGGGCCTGCGACTGCGCACTCTCAGGGCCGCGACTGCGCACTCTCATGCCAATACGGTTGCGAATTATGTTTTTTTGTTTACTTTTCATCAGTTTTTTTATTTATTAATTTGTTGCAATAAGAAAAAAGCTGTATATTTGTAGCCGAAATATGCTAACTGAATCTAATTATGGATAAATTATTGATACAAAAGGCAGTGCGTTGCCTTGTCTGCCAGCCTCTCAGTGTAGTGGTGCTGGTGCTGACATGTGTGCTGCTGACAGCCACGTCGTGCAGTGACGAACCCGACGAAAAAAACTATTACACCGCCAAAGGCTTCATGGCCAGCGGATACCTCACCAATCGTGAAGACATCTTCAGCGAGTTCATCGCTATCATCAACAAGTCAGAGATGGTCAACTTCGACCTCCTCGGCACCTATGGCTCCTACACCGTGTTTGCACCTACGAACGATGCAATCGATATCTACCTTGCTAGTCGCGGATTACAGTCGGTTGACCAACTCAGCGTGAAGGACTGTGACACCATTGCTGCCACACACATTATCGAGCAGTCGTTCTATACTACCGACTTCTCCGATGCCACACTGCCGACAATGAACATGCTCGACCGCTACCTCACCATCACCTGCTACGAAGACACCACGGCTGCAACAGACGAAGTGCCGATTGCATACTTCATAAATTCCGACTCACGCATCATTCAGCGTGACGACTCGGTCGAGAACGGAGTGGTACATACCGTTGACCATGTGATAAATTCCACCACCGAGATGCTGCCCGACTTCATGATGAACGACTCGACCATATCGCTCTTCTGCACGGCAATGAAGGTGACTCACATGGACGATTCCATGCGCTACTATATCGACGACAGTTACACCATCTCGGTCGATTCAGTGGAAGAAGGTCGCTGCCTGCTCACCGGCTCAACCGTAGATAACGTGTCGTATATGGAACGGCGCTACATCTGCTTCACCGGATTCATCGAGACCGACGAAGTGTTTGCACAACACGGCATCTACAACCTCGACGACCTGCGTGCATACGCCAAGCAGGTATATGACGAGATGTACCCAGAAGATGCCAACGTGACCGACGAGACCGACCGGCGCAACTCGCTCAACCGATTTGTGTCATATCACTTCCTGCCCGAGCGTATTGTATATAACATGCTCACCCCCGACAACAAATTGCTGAACTCCAACTTCGACCGCCGACACTGGGACGTGGCCGACTGGTATGAAACCATGATGCCATACTCAATCATGAAGATTTCCTACCCGTCGGGTACACAAAGCGGACGCTACGTAAACCGACGCGGACTGCAAAACCACAAAGACTACAGAGGCGTGTTCATACCAGGAGCCAAAATCCTGTCGCCAACCGAGTCGAAGAACAACATGGTGGCAGTCAACGGCGTATATCATTACATCACCGATATAATCAACTACGGACGTGTGACCCAGGAAGACGTACTGAACGAACGTCTCCGCATCGATGCCACAACACTTTCGCCCGACTTCATGACCAGCGGAGCACGCGGACACGGAGTGCGCGGAGTGGGCGGATGTCCTGAGTTCCCTGGACAATACGGACTGCGTAGCGCTTCGTACGACCCAATGCAAAACAACAACACATGTATCGCGTTCAAGGCCGGATCAGTGAAAAACTGGATATTCTCCGACGTGCAGACACACATCCATGTACGCAACCGCTACCTCGACTTCTGGTCATATCAAGGCGACGAACTGCAGATAACCAGAAGTCGAGGTAGCGGTTGCGAACATGGATGTG
>CAMHPM010000194.1 GCA_946187025.1 uncultured Prevotellaceae bacterium | reverse complement strand
TGGCGAACGCCCACAACGCGGCGACCGTCGCGACCGCCAAGGACGTCCACAGCATCAGGATTCACACCGTCACGACGTGGCCGACACCATGCCAGCCGACGACGATGCATCAGCTGAGGGCGTACGCAGCGCACTCGACGACTTCTTGAAATAAACGTCAACAACCATAGTGCAGGCCCTCCACCACCCGAGAGGGTCTGCATGGTTTATAAACCTTTACACCATCAGTTATGAAGAAACTCCTATACATATCAGCCATTTTGTCGATGAGCATGTTTGCAGGCTCATGCGGATTTACAGGAGAGCCATCGTCGGCCAACGACACCGACTCGCTTGCACTCGATTCACTCATTGTCGAAGAACTCGAATTCACCACCAACAAGGTGACATTCTCCGACAGCATCGAAGCCAACGGTGTCATGATACACTATGACATCGACCTCGATGTGCCGGCAACGGGACCTCACCAACTCGTGCAGGCAGTCAAGCAGTGGCTCAACGGAGTGCTCGGCGGCACATACGCCGAAGAACCCAACTTCGATGACGATATGCTCCGCTACTACTCCATGGAGTATTTCGACGATAAGTCCGACATAGCATCCGATGCAGCCATGCCCGATTTCGCACTCACCCTGTCTGCCACTGTGAAGGAAAGCAACGACCGATTCGTGAGCTACGAAGTCGAAGGCTACGACTACACAGGCGGTGCACACGGTATGCCGATAGAGTATGGAGCCACCTTCGTCATGGCCGATGGCAGTCAGTTGGGCTGGGAGATGTTTGCCGACAGCACCGACCTCTCCCCGCTATTCAAACACTATGTAGCAACCTACTTTGAAGTGGACAACGACTCTTCGGTCAACGAACTCCTGTTTGAAGATGCAGCACGCAACTTTCCACTGCCTACACAATCTCCATGGCTTGTGGCCGACGGAGTGAAGTTCTGCTACACTGCCTACGAGATAGCACCCTATGCAGCCGGACGTCCATCAGCCGTCATCCCAACCGACAAAGCTAAGAAATACCTCACCAAAGAAGCCCTTGCACTGCTTCAGGCAAAGTAGCTCGGTATAGAGAGTATTGAATGATGTAATTTGATTATAAATGCAATAAGGTGTGCGACAATTACTCGGTTCATGGGCGTTGGAGCACACTTTTTTATTGCACATCGACAACTATTGTTTGATAATTGTATTATTCAACCTTCGCAAGTTCCACTTGCGAAGGTCTCAAGGAATAGAAAGGAGTGGAAGAGAAGTTATCGCTCGCTTTGTTCGCTCAGGAAGTTAAAAGGACGAATGATACTACAGGCAGGTATCGTCCCTTTAACTCCTATTTAACTTCCCTTTAACTTCTTATTACTGACATACTAAACTTATATTGTATTATGAAAACACAAGGACTAAGCGGAAACGCATTGAAGATTATTGCCATTATCGCCATGACGATAGACCACCTGGCGTGGGTAGGTATCGAGACCTATGAGCAAGCCGAGACCCCCTTGCAGATCTGCCTTCATATTATCGGACGCCTGACAGCACCCATCATGATCTTCTTCGTAGCCGAGGGCTATTACCACACCCGCAACATCCGCCGCTACAAGTACCGGCTTTTGTTGCTTGCCATAGTGAGTCACTTTGCGTTCTGCTACTTCAATATGTCAGGCTTCAATCCGTTCAACAACCTGATATTCAATGCCACCAGCATCGCCTGGCCACTTTTCTGGGGACTTGTGTTACTCGACATGTGGGATACCGACGGCATAGCCCGTTGGCAGCAAATAGCCGTTACGGTCATAGCATGTGTGCTCACCTTCACCTCCGACTGGAGTTGTGCCGCACCATTAGCCATACTCATGGTAGGGCGTAGCCATGGCAACTTCCACAAACAGATGCTATGGCTCATGCTCTTCATTTCGCTCTATGCCGTCGCTTTCTTCATCTTCAACAACCCCACCTACGGCATGCTCCATCTCGCCTGCTGGCTCGTGGTACCGCTGCTGGCCCTGTACAACGGCCAACGTGGCCGCTGGCGCTGGCTCGGCAAGTTCTTCTACTACTATTACCCCATCCACATGGCCCTGATAGGCCTCCTTGCCCGCCTGCTGTGACATGTATGCCACCATCCTCCACTGGCAAATATCATTCCCCGACTTCATCCACTCAGCCCCTTCCACAACCAATACAATAGATATTGGCATGTTCAAAAGGACATGTAAATATAAATGATATTAAAATAAATATCTTTTTTTTATAATATTATAGGTGGTTGATATAAAAAGTCGTATCTTTGTGCCAACAAAACAATAACTAATATATAAATGAAATATAATGAACTAGAAAAGAAAAAAAACTTGGATGTTATGATACAGGTTAGAGCAATCATCGAACGTGCCGGCGATGGAAATTATAGTGTATATATGGATGCCGAGAACATTGGCTATCTGATTACAGGTACTGGTGCTTCTGTCGAAGAGGCGATCAAGTGTTTTGAAGGTGGATATTCTGACATGAAAGCATTTTACAATAAAAAAGGCATGAAGTTTGAAGAATTAGATTTTGTCTATGAATACGACATGGCGTCATTCCTTTCTTACTACTCCAAGAATTTCTCCTTGGCTGGTTTGTCACGTCTTACAGGTATCAATCAAGGTCAACTGAGCCATTATATGACAGGACGCCGCAAACCATCACCAATGACTATCAGGAAAATGCAAAACTCCATCCATCAGTTTGCGGGGGAGTTAAGCCGTGTAAATTTTGTTTAATCCAGATAAGTCGATAATGCCAAAGAAAAGACTTTCATCCTACAATAGGTGATGAGGATATTGTTACATAAAGGTGTGCCTAAACGTTTAGACACACCTTTATTATATATTATATGTTAAACCTTCTTTCATTCCATTTCTTTCCAATTCCAGCAATCAATTCTATGTATGATACTTGCCGTTGTCTGCATCCGATAAATAGAATACTTAACACCAGTAAATCGACACTTTACCTCAAAAAATATTTCAAATAGTTTTGTGATAATATAAATTCGTTGTATATTTGCAGATGCTAACAACCATCATCGTTTGAGACACAAAACAACAAACCTTTATGAAGCTTCTCCTACTCGACTCGTCGAAATTACCTTTTCAACCAAAAGAAGAGCAAGTAATCTATTTCGATGCCTCACCAATGAGCCAAAAGATGGGGCATAACATTGCTGTGCTCGTTGATAGATATTATGATGAAATAGTACAGCTATTCCACGAAAACGGACTTGAGTTCTGCTTCCTCCCACGCATATCGCGCAGCCTCCATCTGCCGGAACTCATAGCTTACTTCCGTCCCGATTTGTCACCAGATGAATATCCGAAGTATCTGAAGACAGTTCAGGCAGAAGATTTGGCAAGATATTTTGTTGATAAGAACGATATAAATCGTCTTCAAATAGGGCTGATTAAATATACAGGTCAGGAATTTGGCAGTAACTACGTGTTTAGTTACATACCATTATATGTGGAAAGCCAAAAGGAACTGCAGGTCGAAATCAAAGATTACATACGGTTCATAAAGTATAGTGTCAATCATTCGGATGTTTACATAGAGGATGAAGAAGAATTTTTTAGTTCCATCGATGACGCTTCATTATATGATACTGATGATATACAAGTTATGCTCTCGCAAGCCCAGGAACTGGTTGCAAAGCTTCGCAAATACGGTGTAAACGAGATGGTAATCGAGGAGATATTCCATCCTACACGGAAGTTAAGCCGTATGCTTATTCATAACTCATGCATATTCCTTACCGACTACCAAAACATGGAAATCACGATGAGCCCTCTGCCCAAAGCTGTGTATTTCCTCTACTTGAAACATCCCGAGGGTATAAATTTCAGTTCCCTCTCCGACTATCGCGATGAGTTGTTCGATATATATGCAGGCTTCTCTGGTCGCGACAGCCTTGCAAGCATACGTGCCAGCATCGATGATTTGACAAATCCATTGAGTAACTCGATAAATGAGAAATGTTCGAGAATAAAACAAGCATTCGTGCAGAAGTTCGAAGACCGTTTGGCACAATATTATTATATAACAGGAAGTCGTGGATGTAGGAAGAGTATCACTCTTCCACGCGAATTAGTCACTTGGCAATGAAATCTCTCTTTGCAAGCCTTGCAGAGATTTTGCAGTAGTAGCAGTAATGTGTATCTTTGCACCATCAAAACTCATCAAACAAATGTTTAATCCTAAAAAAACGAATGAAGTATGACATATAGTGCAACAGATTTACTTAGTGGTGCCAAGGTTATCTCGCAAAGTGTATTTGGCAAAAAGAGAGAGTATCAGTTACAGTTCAACCATGAATCCGATGGTTGTTGGTACATTGACTTCCCCAACTGGCCATTTAGTCATCATAATCTTATGATGGTGTCAGGAGCCGATCAGCTATGTGCCCATCTTTCCGAC
>CAMHPM010000193.1 GCA_946187025.1 uncultured Prevotellaceae bacterium | reverse complement strand
ACCGGTCATTTCCAGATAGGCAGCATCATGGTGCGTGTGCTCTCGTTTGCCCGCGAATCCATCGACCAGGCATTCTACGAACGGCACATACAGTCGGCACTCGACGTGCGCCGGTGTATCGGAGTGGCGTCCGACCCCTCCAATAACACCTACCGGCTTGTGCATGGCGAGGGCGACAACCTCTCGGGACTCGTGATCGACATCTATGGCAACACGGCAGTGATGCAGGCACACTCTGTAGGCATACATCGCGACCGCCATCTCATTGCCGAAGCACTGAAGAAGGTGATGGACGGCTCAATCGACAACATCTTCTACAAGTCCGAGACAACACTGCCGTTTAAGGCCGAACTCGGACAGGAAAACGGATTCCTCCTGGGTGGCAGCACCGAAGACATAGCAGTGGAAAACGGACTCAAGTTTCATGTA
This sequence comes from uncultured Prevotellaceae bacterium, assembly GCA_946187025.1. Classification (GTDB taxonomy): domain Bacteria; phylum Bacteroidota; class Bacteroidia; order Bacteroidales; family Bacteroidaceae; genus Colivivens. The sequence goes on along the minus strand of CAMHPM010000193.1, from coordinate 4,030 downwards.
GATTGGCTCAAGGGACAGAAAACCGGATTCTTCGTCGATCAGCGTGCCAACCGTCAGCTGCTCGAGCACTACAGCCGTGGCCGCAAGGTGCTCAACATGTTCTGCTACACAGGCGGTTTCTCGTTCTATGCCATGCGTGGAGGCGCACAGCTCGTCCATTCGGTCGATTCGTCGCAAAAGGCCATCGACCTCACCAATGCCAACGTACGCCTCAACTTCCCCGACGACACGCGCCACACAGCATATCAGGACGATGCCTTCCGATTCCTCGACAGCATTCCTGCACGTGCCGACGGCCAGATCATGAATGGTAAATCAGTAAATGCCGAGTGTCCTTACGACCTCATCATCCTCGACCCTCCGGCTTTCGCAAAACACAAGAACGCGCTCCACAACGCACTCAAGGGCTACACACGCCTCAACCAGAAAGCATTCGAGAAACTGCCTTCGGGCGGCATCCTCTTCACCTTCAGTTGCTCGCAGGTAGTGACCAAAGACCAGTTCCGTGCAGCCGTCTTCACCGCTGCAGCTGCTGCGCGCCGACGTGTACGCATACTGCACCAGCTGCATCAACCGGCCGACCACCCTATAAACATCTACCATCCCGAGGGCGAATACCTCAAAGGACTGGTGCTCTACGTAGAGTGATACTGTTGCATCCAGTCGGGGACATACACGACGACAATCCCGCCCCGCCACATTGTGGTGGAGCGGGATTTTTTATTGCCCTTCAGCATCCCCGTTTTCAGGTTTGTAATTGTTAATAAGTGTTGCATTTCTATAAATAAAAGTTAAAACAGGAATGTGGGAGAAAGAAAGTTGAGCTGCATGTTTGCGTGTTTGCCATTTTTGCTGTTCCTTTGCAAGCGAAAACAAATAATACGGACCCTCTCTGTCATTCGGACATCTCCCCGTCATCCCCCTGCGGGGGACTGAGGGGGGACAAATCGGTTCTTCTCCCCCTCGCACTCCCCCAAGGGAGAGGGGGAGAGCCGTCCGGATGGTTATCCCGCGACCTCCCTCCCCATAAAGGGGGAGGGCTGGGGAGAGGGTCTGGGAACTCGACTATTATGAAAGTACAGACACTGACAAGGAATGAGTTTCAGCTCATGTCGATTATGTGGGACATAAACCATGCGGCCAGCACGTGGGACATCATCGACCGATGGCCCGACCCGAAGCCGGCATACACCACCGTGGCTACCTGCCTGAAGGTGTTGCAGGAGAAGGGGTTTGTAGATTACTTCAAGCGAGGCGGCGAAGGGAAGACCCACATGTATGTAGCTAAGCTGACACGTGCTGAATACACACGGCAGGCAATGCAGGAAGTGAAACACAACCTGTTCGACGACAGCATCAAGAAGATGTTCAACTTCTTCCTGCGCGAGGAAAACCTCACTGCCGAGGAAATACAGGAACTGATAAATGAGATGGAAGTATGGAACAAATGCTAATATACACCCTGAAATCGGCTTTAGTGCTCACGTTGCTCTACTTGCCCTATACGCTGATGTTGCGGCGGGAGCGGTTCTTCCGCATGAACCGCACTACGCTGCTCGGCATCCTCGGCGTGGCACTCATCTTCCCGCTGTGCAAGACTCATGTGCCCGAAGTCACCGACCGCCTGTCAGCGACTATAGCCAATACTCAGATCATGGTATATCGAGCCGAGGCTGTAATCACCACAGCGGACGCTGATCGCAGTTGGGGCCTCATGGAATGGATTTCCTTCGTTTACGTCGCAGGCCTGGCTCTCGTCGTGGCATTCCGATTGTGGCAAGTGATGCAGATACGTCGCATCATCCGTTCGGGTTCGCTGTGGCGTCAGCGCGAGGCAGACGGCATCACTATCTATTGTCACGAAGGCAACGAACCGCCGCTGAGTTGGATGCGCAGCATCGTCATCAGTCAATATGACTATAATAATAACCCACGCGAGATGTTGCTGCACGAACGGGCACACATCGGCTGCCACCACTCGTTCGACATCCTGCTGCTCATGGTGGTAGAGGCGGTGCAATGGTGGAACCCGCTGGTGTATATGCTCGGTTCGAGCTTACGCGATGTGCATGAATACGAGGCCGACAACCATGTGCTGAGTCAAGGCGTAGAGTTGCAGGCATATCAGCAACTGCTTGTGCGCAAGGCACTTGCCGGCACATCATGTCCGTTTGCCAACAACTTCAACCGCAGCAGTATCGCGAAGCGCATAGCCATGATGCGACGTCCCGACTCAAGTCCCTGGATGCGTAGCAAGCTGCTGATTCTGCTGCCACTTGCAATGGTGGCGCTGGTGGTTGCAGCATCGCCCGTAATCGAACCGCTCATCATCATCGATGGTGTCGAGGCTACCGGCTATCGCTTCCACGACTTGCCCCAAGACAGCATACACGACATGCAGGTGTTGCGGGGGTCGGTGGCCACTACATTCTATGGCGATAAAGGACTGGGTGGGGTAATTATAGTAAATACCAAGGAATGGCCGGCCGACACAGCAATGCGCGCCGACGATGATGAGGCTTATGAAGTGTTCGTCATTGCAGAAGAGATGCCCCGGTTTGTCGGAGACGGTCAAACAATTAACGAATACATCAACCAGCATCTCGTATATCCGCCCGATGCCATAATGCAAAACGTAGAAGCCGATGTGGATGTGAGGTTCGTGGTCGAGCGCGATGGTTCGCTCACCGATATCGTGGCAGTCGTCCACTCCACCAATCAGCCGCACCAGGAACAAGCATTGCTCCAGCTGTGTGAATCGGCCGAACAGGTCGTGGCCGGTATGCCACCATGGAAACCTGCACGACAGCGGGGCCGCAATGTGAGGGCAAGAGCCGAACTCAACATCAGGTATCGGCTGCAATAACGTCCCTTTACTCCCCTTTAACTTCCCTTTAACATCCCTTTAACTTCCCTTTAACTCCCCTTGTAAATATCACTGCTGCATGTCCGAAAACGGACGTGTACAGCCATTGCTATACCCCTAAATCAACAAGAAAAGATGAAACTGACGACCATTATCATTGCCATGATGCTTGCGAGCAAGGTCGTGGCACAAACCGAGGCAATCGACACGGCACGCTTCGTGGCAATCTATGACTACGAGTGCCGTACGCAGGACCACGAGGGCACACCGGTGACCGGCAAGATGCAACTGGCGGTGCAAGTGGGACGACACACAACCAAGTCGATGCCTGCCGCGAATTATCAACCCAAAGAGAACAAAAGCAAGGAGGACATCATTGCCGGATTCGACGAGGCAATGCTCCACATGCCCACCGTGTGGACAGGATGGCCCGAAGGACAAACCACCATGCGCGAATTCATACTTCCACACGAGTTTGAGGGCTATGAGCCTGTGCCCGACATCCGATGGACCTTGCTCGACGACACACTCACTGTATGCGGCTACCCGTGCAAGACGGCAACCACCACTCATCGCGGCATCGTGTGGCATGTATGCTACACCGAGGACGTTCCATCGTCGGCAGGTCCGTGGCGCTTACGCGGATTGCCAGGACTTATACTGAAAGCCGAAAGCGAGGCTCACACCTTCTGCCTGTCAGAATTGCGACAAGAGGCATCGCCCATCATGGCACCGGCCGTAAACCCCGATGTGCAACGCATGACCTACGATAAACTGCTGAAACATAAGAACCGCCTCCTTCTCGACAAGCGCTATCCTAAGAACCCCAACTACTACATGACCGACCTCATGCAGTACGTCAACATCAACAACATGGTCATTCTCAACTACGAAGGGCCACAGCAATACCCCCTAGTCAACGGTCATCCGTTGCTGATGAAGGCCAATGTGTATCAACCACTGGAAATAGAATAGATCAATGAAGAAGATTTTAGTAACAATGATGGCCTTGGTGCTGACGGTAGCAGCACAGGCCGAGAGAATTGATTCAACTCAGTTTGTAGCCTTCTACAACTACACCATTCAGACGCAGGACGACGAAGGACAGGACGTCACGGACTCGATACGGCTGGCTCTGCTGGTGGGCACACGTGCCACGTATTG
>CAMHPM010000192.1 GCA_946187025.1 uncultured Prevotellaceae bacterium | reverse complement strand
AGGGCATCATCGATGCATGGAAATAAGGTTTATAAGTTCGTGGGTTTTGCGTTGACATAACTTAAAAGCTCACAAGCTCACAAACTTTAAAACACAAAACTATGAAACTGACTAAGACAATTATCTTGTGCTTCATGACAGCCATGCCGGCTGTCATGACGGCACAGGAGAAGTTCACCGAACAACTGCAAGCCGAAGTTGAGGGACAAGGCACAATAACGCTCGACCAAGACCCGTTGCTCACCGACATACTCAATGGCGACATCGTCGTTCCGAGCAGTGTGGCAACTACGTCGAAGGTGGCGGCCATAACAACCGAGACAAAAGTGAAGCAAGATGCCGATGAACTGAGAGGCAAGGCTTCGGGAATGCATCAGAAGGTGCGTGGATACCGTGTGCAGGTATATTTCGGAGGCAACCATCGTGCTAATCAGACACAAGCACAGAAGGTTGGCTCACGTGTCACGGGCATGTTTCCGGAACTACGCGCCTACACTTCATTCGAGTCGCCGCATTGGAGATGCCGCGTAGGCGACTTCATCACTTATGATGATGCGTCGGCCTATATGCACAAGATAAAAGCAAGAGGTATTGCCGAGGCAATGGTAGTGAAGAGTGAAATATATGTCACTGCCGAACAACTGAAAAAAGAGCAGCTGAAGAAGTAAAAATGTATATCACCACATTAGAAGGCAAGAAAGCCGAGATAGAAGCCATGAAAGCCAATGTGGAGCAAATGCTCGACATCATTGGTGAAGATAAAAATCGTGAAGGACTGCAACGTACTCCTGAGCGAGTGGCCAAAAGCCTGTTGCAACTGGTTGGCGGATATGATGCCGACCCTATAGCAGTGCTCAATTCGGCCAAGTTTACCGAGCAGTATTCACAACCGGTTATTGTAAAGAACATTGAGTTCTATTCGTTGTGCGAGCATCATATTCTGCCATTTTTCGGTAAAGTACATATCGCTTACATCCCAAATGGATGTATTGTGGGATTAAGCAAGATTCCACGAGTGGTGGATATCTTGTCACATCGCTTACAAGTGCAGGAGCGTTTCACGCGCGAAATGTGCCAATGCATCCAGGAGGCTCTGCAACCGCGTGGAGTCATGGTAGTGGTTGAGGCTCAACACCTCTGTATGCAAATGAGAGGCATCGAGAAACAAGGTGCAATCACCGTTACTTCCGACTTTACCGGCGAATATGCCGACCCTGCATTGAGACAGGAATTTATGAAAGCTGTAGGCTTGTAAACATCAACCGCAGGTTGACATATACCCAAACATGCGCGAAACATAAAGTCACACAAAATGCTAACTCCATCTACAATAGAGCGCATACGTAGCGCAGCAAACATAGTTGATGTAGTGTCAGAATATGTTACACTACGGCGTGCAGGCTCCAGTTTCAGGGGCTTGTGTCCGTTTCATGACGATACTACACCTTCGTTTTCTGTCTCTCCGTCGCGCGGTATTTGCAAATGTTTTGCTTGTGGAGAGGGTGGCGATGTTGTACACTTTATAATGAAACAAGAGCAGCTGGGGTACTACGATGCACTCAAGTTCTTGGCAAAGAAATATGGCATAGAAGTAGAAGAACGCGAGATGACCGATGAGGAGCGCCGCACACAAAACGAACGCGAAAGCATGTTTGTGGTCAACGAATGGGCAAGCAAGTTCTTTCACAACACGTTGCTTAATACAGAAGAAGGCCAGGCCATCGGACTTGCTTATTGTCGTAGTCGTGGTTTCCGTGATGACATCATTGAGCGGTTTCGTCTGGGGTTCTCGCCTTCTGCGTATGATGTAATGTCACAGACTGCACTGAAAGAAGGATACAAGGAAGAATACCTGGTTAAAACCGGATTGTCAGTACGTCGGGATAACGGCTCACTTTATGATAAATACCATGGTCGTGTCATTTTCCCTTGGTTTGGCATCAGTGGTAAGATTGTTGGTTTCGGAGGACGTGTGCTTGATGCGCGTACCAAAGGTGTTAACCAAAAGTATATCAACTCGTCAGAATCGGAAATATACCATAAGGCTAAAGAACTTTATGGACTGTATCAGGCAAAAAAGGCTATATCGAAAGAGCATAATGTGTTCATGGTCGAGGGCTATACCGATGTGATATCCATGCACCAATGCGGTATTGAAAACGTAGTGGCCAACTCTGGCACAGCCTTGAGCGAAGACCAGATAAGTATGCTGCATCGCTTCACCAATAACATTACGTTGCTTTATGATGGTGATGCTGCCGGACAGAAAGCTGCGTTGCGTGGTACGGATATGCTCTTGGCACATGGTATGCGAATAAAAATACTTTTGCTGCCCGACAACGATGACCCTGATTCATTTGCACGTAAACACAGTGCTGCAGAGTTCCGCGAATATGTCGAAAGCCATCAGGTCGATTTCATTACATTCAAGACAAACCTTCTGAAAAACGAAGCCGCAAATGACCCCGACCGCATGTCCGACCTGATTCGAAGTATTGTTGAATCAATTGCAGTCGTTCCGGAAGAAATCGAACGCTCAACCTATGTGCACCGTTGCAGTGAGATGCTGAAGCTCGATGAGAAGATGCTGCTTAATCAAGTCCGGCGTACACGTCAGGAGAATGAAAGAAAGCGTTTACGAGACAAGGAGATAGCCGAGAATAGGGCAAGTATGCAGCAGAATGCCAATCCAGATGATACGGCTGACAATAGCTTAAATGCCAGCAATTCAGGACGGACTAACACTGTTGACGAATATGAAGACTTGCTACAATCAAAGGAAGAGAAGAACTTGCAATCTATTGAACGCCTTATCATGCAACATGTTGTTCTCGGTGGTAATCGTAAGATTGTCTGTGTGCAGCCTGATGGCAGTAGCATTGAGACAACGGTTGTGCAATATGTCGCAAAAGAGTTGGAGGCCGATGGAATCAAGTTCCAGACACAAATTTATCACGACATGTTTGCCGACATAATGCAAGCTCAGCCAGATATATCGTCTTCTGACTTCTTTCTCGGCAGTTCACGCGAAGATTTCAGTAAAGAGGCATCGCGTCTTCTGAGCGACCAATATACTCTATCTGCATCGTTTGCATCTGAAAACGATGCTATATATGCAGAGCAGATTTCCCGTCTCATACTCGATTATAAAAACCTCATTGTTACCATTTCCATAAAGCAAATCATGGAACAGCTTGCAAGCGATGAGGTGAAATCAGATCCCGAGAAGCTAATGTCCTTAATGCGTCAGCAGATGCAGATGACACGCATTAAGCAAAACTTAGCTCGTAAACTCGGCAGATATTGAACTGTATGCAATGTCTAATTCTTGTAGTAAACGAATGTTATGCTTGCTTATATCATTTCGGCATATAAAGATGCAAATCATTTAGCTCGTCTTGTTCGACGTCTTTCCGATTCACAAACCGACATCTTTGTTCATGTTGATGCCAATGTTGATTCTCAACCATTCAGAGACTTGTTGCCTCACGGGGTCACATTTGTTCCTTCTCATCATGTGAGTTGGGGTGGATGGGAACAAGTGGAGTATCAGCGTGAATTGTTGAAGGCTGCGCTTGCTACAGGCCACAACTACACTCATATAGTTTGTCTTAGTGGCCAGGATTATCCAATATGGTCGCCTGCTCACATACATGAGTATTTTGCTGCACATCCCACCACTGAATTCATATCTGGTTATAACATAACTCGTGGCACCGACCTTGGTCAGCAGAGTAAGATACGCCTTTATCATCTTTTTCGTGACAGCAGCTTGCGGCCTCTATGGATTAAAAACAAGGCTATCGTTGCTGCTCGCACAATCTCGGCCATCATGCATATCACTAAACCATTGCAGGCTCCGCTTGGTGACGGCAGGTATGTGGATGTTTATGTGGGTTCAGATTATTTTGCCCTTACTCCGTCGTGTGCCCGTTTTGTTCTTGATACATTAGATGCCTCGCCTGCATTTGTCAATTATTTCAAGTCAAGTTTCACGCCTTCGGAAATGTGCATACAAACCATTGTTTACAATTCGTCCTATGCTTCTCATGCTTACATACATCCGAATAGCACATATCCAGGATTGGCTGCACTCACTCCGCTGCATTACATCAATTATCATCCGATAATCCGCATCCTCACCCTCGACGACCTTCCTGTGCTTCTTGAGTCAGGCCGCATGTTCTGCCGCAAGGTTGTAAGTGGCGAGTCGGATGCGTTGGTCGATGAAATAAACAGGACATCCAGATAGGTAATCCAATAGACGCTACACCTGCACTTGGTAATCATCATGAGTTTTATGAAGTTGATATTTTACTTTTTTTGCCTATATAATCCCCCCTTTTTTGCGCCTTATTACAATGTGTGAATGAAAGCATTGTTGCTATGTAGAGTTAGCAAAAGCAGGGGTTTTGTAATATAATTACAAAAACACAAAAAAACACACGGTTCGTTTTACAGGGTT
>CAMHPM010000191.1 GCA_946187025.1 uncultured Prevotellaceae bacterium | reverse complement strand
TTTGCAGCGAGGTTGACATAACGGTTCACACGGTAGTCGATGCCAAACACCGGTGCAACACCCACACCCGTCTGCTTGCAATCGAGGACATAAGACTGAGGAACGGGCACGATATTGCCTGTGTTGGTGCGGAACTTGATGTCGGAGATGCTTCCGTCGTAGTTGTTCATCGCAAGAACAGGACGCACACCCACACTCACGCTGAGGTGGTCGGTAAGCTTGCGTGCAGCTGCAAACGTGGCACTGAAGTAGTATGACTTACCCGTAAGTGTCGTGTTAAGGCTATATCCGCCAAACGAGTTGCCGAGGGTTGTGAGGGCCATGTTGCCCACGAGTGCTTCGAACGAACCGACTCCGTTGTCGAACTTGCATGTACCACCACCTCCGATGATACCAAAGCCAAACTGGAACGACCAAGCGTCTTTGTTGTAGGCAAGGAAGAGCGACGGCTGAATGGGCACATCGACACGACCCTTATACTTGCGGCTGAACGAACCGTCGGCCTCTGCATCGCCTGGGTTTTCGAAGTTGGTGGCAAAGAGCTGACCGTAGTTTGCCCGCGAGTCGCGCTTCTGATGTGGCGACTGCCAGTTAAACTGGAGGTGCCACCCGTCGTCGAGGAATGACACTCCTGCCGGATTATAATAAACTCCGTCGGCACCTATCGACGCATCGCGCGCAGGGTTGCGGAGGAATTGAATACTCTGGTTTGTGTTTGTGAGGTAGTCGCCTGCAAACGAAGCAAGCGGACAAAGTGCCATCGAGGCAAATAATAATAATGTCTTCATCTGTTTGTGAATATTTTATGTTTCGTATAGCTCCTTTAGTACACATTTATATATAAATATGCTACTTTCGGCTAAAACGGCCGCAAAGTTACACACAATTGCGCAAACAGCCAACGATTCGTGCAAAAAAGTGCGTTTATACACAAAATAATATTGAGTTGTGCATATTTTTGCGAGAAAATGAAGCACATTATCAACGAGTGTGTGCAAAAGAACAGCTTCATTATAGAAAACAGATGCCGGATATTGCCACGACATGCAGCAATACCCGGCATCGGGGGTGATGTGACGACCACTGGTTATTTCACAACAAAGTCGATGCTTTGCAGGTCCTTGTCGAGCGACGAGGTACCATAGAGAATCTGGTAGCGTCCCTTGCGAGTAGAGAGTTCATCGATGCTTGGGTCGTAGTATTCAAACGCTTCGCCATCGAGCTGGATAGTAGCCTTCTGTGTCTGACCGGCAGCAAGCTCTACCCTCTGGAATCCACGCAACGACTTGATTGGTGCATCAGGATAGTCGAGAGCCTTGACATAAACCTGCACAACCTCGGCACCCTCACGACTGCCGGTGTTGGTTACCGGTACGGTGAGTGTCACCTTTCCGTCGGCCTTCATAGAGCTCTTCGAGAGTTTTCCCTTACCAAGGCTGAATGTGGTGTAAGACAATCCGTAGCCGAATGGGTATTGGGCAGTGCCACGGAAGTAGCGGTAAGTGCGGTTGTCCATGCTGTAATCGAGGAAATCGGGCAGGTCTTCGGTCGAGTTATAGAATGTGACAGGCAGTTTGCCTCCAGGGTTGTAGTTGCCAAACAGCACGTCGGCCAGTGCCTCGCTGCCACCTTCGCCCAGATACCATGCCTGCAGGAGTGCATCGTATTGGTCGTGTACACTGCCAAACGCGATGGCCGAACCAGAGCAGTTGACCATCACCACCGGTTTGCCGGTAGAATGCATGGCACGCATGAGACGTTGCTGCACACGTGGGAGTTCGATATCGGCCTTATCACCGCCTTCACCCTCCATACGTGCAGAGATACCTCCAATCATTATAATCACATCGGCACCCGAGAGTTCGCGTGCCAGGTCGGTGAACTCAGCCAGCTTGCGCTCACATATTTCAGCACGCATCATGGCAAAGTTGCCTGTTCCACGCTTGTATTCTATCATGACGTCGTAGGTTTCGCCAGCCTTCACCGGGAACGACTTGTATTGCACGCCTCCACGTCCGAATCCACCCATACGTGGCATTCCGTTTCCGCCTTGCACCTCTTCCACAACCTTGTTGTTGATGGTGAGCTTATAGCCGTTGTCGGTCGAGATGTTGTATTGCATGTCGCCGGTAAAGGTAGCCTTGTATGTACCCTTCACACGAACCGACAGCTTATCGGTGCTGATTCCCTCGGCAAATCCCCATCCTCCGAAGGTCGAGAAGTTGAGTTCGTTGTAGAAACCTGTCTTGTCGGGATTTCCCTCGAGGTTGCTGTTGTTGAAGAACTCCACTTCAACACCCTTGCCGCCATTGAAGTCGGGCAGGTGGTTCACTGTGGTGTATTCGTTCGACAACTCACATGCCTTGTGGAATGTGACGTTAGCTCCAGGCACAGCATTGCGTATGCCTTCGAGCAGCGAGTGCTGGTGAGCACGAGTAGGTGTACCACCGTAGTTTCCGTTGAGCATCGACACATCATCGGCATTAGGGCCTACCACGGCGATATTCTTCAAACTCTTCGAAAGCGGCAACACTCCGCCACGGTTTTCGAGAAGCACGATTGACTCGCGTGCAGCCTTCACTGCCAGCCGGTGGTTCGATTCGCTGCTTATCATCTCAGGGCCGAAGTTGTGCCATGGATTCATCTCGTTAGGATCGAACATTCCGAGCTCAAAACGCCCGAGGAGGGTCTTGCGCAGGTGGTCGTCGAGAGTCTTTTCCTGAATCAAACCCTTCTGCAGAGCTTCGGTGAGTACCATAAACACCTTGCCACACTCCAGGTCGGTACCGTTCAACACTGCATCGACCGAAGCCGACAGAGGGTCGGAGTGGGTCTCATGTTGTCCGCGGTTGTAGAAGTTGTTGATGGCATCACAGTCGGTAAGCACTATTGCCTTGTATCCCCACTTGCGGCGGAGGATATCGACCAAGAGGCGGTCGCTGGTACAGCATGGCACACCTTCGTAGCGGTTGTAGGCACACATCACTTCCTGCACGTTACCTTTCTTCACGAGGGCCTTGAATGCAGGCAGGTATGTCTCCCAAAGGTCGCGCATCGACACTGTGGCATTAAATCTGTGGCGCATCGGTTCAGGACCGCTATGCACTGCATAGTGCTTTGCGCAGGCATGTGTCTTGAAGTATTTGGAGTCGTTGCCTTGCATACCAAGCACCGTCTGCACACCGAGCACAGCATTGAGATAAGGGTCTTCACCACAGGTTTCCTGGCCACGGCCCCAGCGTGGGTCGCGGAAGATATTGACGTTAGGACACCAGAATGTGAGCTCAGGATTGCCCGGATAGTAGGTGGCACCCATCTTCACATTGAAGACATCGTGGTTGGAGCGGTTCCAGTTGGCGCGTGCCTCATCCGAAACGGTTGAGAACACATCATAGACGAGCTTTGCATCGAATGCAGCTGCCATGCCTATTGGTTGTGGATAGACGGTGTAGCCATCCTGACGAATTCCATGACACGCCTCGCTCCACCAGTTGTAGGATGGTATGCCGAGACGATCGACCGAAATCGACTTGTTCATCATCAGTCCCACTTTCTCTTCGGGTGTGAGCAGCGAGATGAGGTTTTCCACACGTTCGGCATTCGACAGTTTGGTGTCCCAGAATGGGTAGTCGTGGTCGGGCGGCAGTGTTGGAAGTGCCGGGTTTACGACAGCAGAAAGCGACAGTGCTCCGAGTGTCGTACCTTCGGCCGAGAGCAGTTCGATGCTGCGATAAGTCTTTCCGCTGGCATTCTTTGGCGAGAAGCTCACCAATATTTGTGCCGACTCGCCTGGCGCTATCGGCCCTTCGGGATAGATGGCCTGCACACAGTCGCAACTCTGCACGGTGGATGCGATGCGCAGTGGTTGTGCCGACTGGTTTTTGAGTGTGAATGTGTGACATACGGCACCTTCGGCTGCACTGATTGCACCGAAGTTCCACTCATACGAATCGAATACGGCAGGCGATGCCGCTGTGGCTGCTGATGCCGACATGGCCGACATGAGCAGTGCAAGAATCACTGAGAATGATTGTTTCTTCATACGTTGTTGCTTTTTTATATTGTTAATATCTGTTTTCAAAGGTATTGTATGTCCACCAATTGCCACAACACTGTTGCGGCACCACAAATTTATGCTTTTTTACGGCAACGGCCAAACTATTTGCTTCTTATTTTTGTTTTTTCACCGATTTCGGGTGGTTTGTTGCACCGAATGCGAAATCAAGGTCATAACAAAAGGCGAAAAAGTGCGGACGGCCAGAACGGACAAAATGATAGAGGATGCGGCAATCGCTTGCCGCATCCTCCTTGTTGTCGTGTTTTTTGTATCTTGATATGCTATGGAATAATCTATACGATGCCTTGCGCCATCATATAAAGAGGCACTTGGCTACGCTGCGCTGCGCCGAGCTGGCCTTATACGATGCCTTGCGCCATCATATAAAGAGGCACTTGGCTACGCTGCGCTGCGC
>CAMHPM010000190.1 GCA_946187025.1 uncultured Prevotellaceae bacterium | reverse complement strand
GATTTCAATGCCGACCAAGCTCGGGCCAACCGATGTGTCTGCCTCAACGGATACGCTGGAACAGGCAAGACTTCGCTCGTTGCTGCATTGGTGAAGACAATGTCGCAACTCGAACGCAAGTGTGTGTTGCTGGCTCCGACCGGACGTGCCGCCAAGGTGTTTGCCTCGTATGCCGGGCACCAGGCTTTCACCATACATAAATTCATCTATCGCCAGCGCTCGCTCGACAACGATGCGGTTTTCACCATCAACTTCAACCAGCTTCGTAATACATTGTTTGTAGTCGATGAAGCATCGATGATATCCAACGACCCGAGCGGCGGCGTATATGGCACCGACCGCCTGCTCGACGACCTCATCAGTTTCGTCTATTCGGGCGAGGGATGCCGGCTCATCCTTCTGGGCGACACGGCTCAGCTGCCGCCTGTAGGACAACTGAAGAGTCCGGCATTGCAACCCGACGTACTGCGCAGCTACGGCCTCGACGTGACCTACATCACACTCACCCAGGTGGTGCGGCAAGGCGAGCAATCGGGCATTTTGGCTAATGCCACCTCGCTGCGCAACATAATCGAGACACACGGACAGGGATTCGACGTGACGTGGAACCGCGACATCGATAATGTGCCAGGCAACGAGCTCATCGAGTCGCTGGCAGGAAGCTATCACCATGCCGGAACCGACGACACCATCGTGGTGTGCCGCTCCAACAAACGTGCGCATGTTTACAACATGGGAATACGCAACCAGATACTCGACCGAGAGGAGGAACTGTCGCACGGCGACATCATCATGATAGCCAAAAACAACTACTACTGGATTGGCCGAAACAACGACACACCACATGACGGCGAATCGCAAGCCCCATCGCCAACCACATTCCTGGCAAACGGCGATATTGCACGAGTGGTGCGTGTGAGGAACGAACGCGAGCTTTATGGTTTCCGCTTTGCCGACTGCACGATGATACTGCCCGACTACAACGACATGGAAATCACGGCCATAGTATTGCTCGACACCCTGCACACCGAGGCTCCGGCCTTGAGTCGTGAACAGCAGGATATATTATATAATAAGGTGTTGGAAGATTATGCCGACATCCCCTACAAGCGCGAGCGGCTGAAGAAACTGAGAGAAGACCCCTACTATAATGCGTTGCAGATAAAGTATGCATATGCAGTGACATGCCACAAGGCGCAAGGCGGGCAGTGGTCGGAGGTGTATATCGACCAAGGATACATCACCCCCGACATGCTCACCACCGACTACTACCGTTGGCTCTACACCGCTTTCACCCGGGCCACAAAGCACGTACATCTGGTGAACTTTCACTCCACAGCCGAATAATAGTAGCATGTGCCACCGCGCTTGCCACCAAGCAGTGGTTCGCTGATGGTGTTTTCCTTCAGCATCAGTCGGTAGTTCACGTTGGGCACCTGCCTCAGCAACTGGCTGGGCAACATATCCATGCCGCGATGCCTGGCAGCGTCATACCCCACGACACGCGAAGCGGGGGTGGTGAAGTCGTAGTAGTACGATGTGCGGCCATAGTAGTATGTGGCATCCTCGCGCTGCGTCTGCAATAAGTTGCCTTGCATGTCGTACGACAAATGTACCACAGCGTGTGAATCGGTCCTGCTGCCACTCGTCTCATTCCATTCCTCTCGTTTCACCTCCAGTCCATCCATATATGTGCGTTTGTATCGTATGCGTCTGAAGTCATGATACAGAGATTCCTGCATATTCTTGTTTTCTTCGAGTATTCGGTTTCCACGCTTGTCGTACTTATACTTATAGAAATACGTCGGGGTGTAGTGCCCATCTCGCTGCTGGATGGAGTCGCGTATTTCAATCACGCGCCCCTTCCTGTCGTAGAAGTAGGTATGGCTGTCGCAAAACAGAATGGGATCCCTGTCGTCGGGCTCTGGATAACTCCTCTCTGTCGATATGACGAGGCGTCCCTTGACATCATATTCGTTCACCTCATCTTCGCTCAGGTACATCTGTCCTTTTATATAACTATAGTTTTGCTGTGTCAGCAGATGTCCCTCATCGTCGTAGGTTGCCAGCGAACGACAGACGATGGCAGGCACGGCAGAGTCGAGCGAATATGTTAGCACCTCGGTGTTGAAGCCACGATGGTCGTACCGTAGCACATACTTCTTTTTGCTCAAGTATTTTCTATATGGATTATTTCTCTCTTCGGAATATATCTCTGCTATACGTCCTTGCTCATCGTAGGCATACGACTCAAATATTTCGTTGTTTCCCGAGCGGTCGAAGATGCTGTCGAGCCTATATGTAGTGGGTGGTGTCTGCTTCAATGTCTTGTCGTAATCGGGTCGGTTGACCTTTGCGCTGGGGAACCGCTTGCGCAGCAATTCTGCTTCGTGCTCGGTCATGGTGCCCGTGATTTCGAGGTCATCAACCTCGATGTTGTCAAACCATTCGGGTATCACCACATTGCTCTTATTGCTGAAATTAAGGTGAAGTTCCTTGATATGGCTGAGGCGTTTCAGTGCTTCGGGTACTTCACTGATACGAAAAGACTCGGAATTCTTAGAGAACCGCTCAGCCACCTCGGCATTCACGTCCGACTTGCGTGCCAGCCAACCGATGTGGGGAGTCAGTGCGCCAGTCTTTTCATCGACCTCTATGCCGATGAATCCGGCAAAGAGCTCCACGTCGCACGTCTCTACTATCTCGCCTGTCACGTCGTTGATGTTGACATGCTTGAAGCTTACCCGACACATTTCAGAAGCCATCGAGCCTCCTCGTTTCATGGTCTTAGGTATGGTTCGAGTCTTTGTGTCGGGGAAGAACTTTAGGAACCATCCATCGAACTCTGTAGGTTTCTCGTTGCTGCATCCGCCGCCGCGCAGACGGTCGGGGCGGTCTTCCATCACCATGTTCTTCCAGAATTTTGCGTCTGGCTTTCCCTCTGCAGCACGTGTGAACTGGCGCAGCAGCGGTTTCAGTTCGCGTGTCCACCACCCCATGTCGTAGGCATCGAGTGCTGCTGTCTTCTTTTCCACCTCCTGCCAGTCGGCCGGTGTTCCCTTCAATATAATATAAGGAATGCCACATGAGAAATAGAGTTCCACATAGGTGAAGTATCGCTTCATGGCCTCCATCAGAGTTATCTGCGACGCGATACGCTCGGTGATGCCTGTGGTGGAGAAGTTAGCCGTCACTGTTTCGGCCACATTGCCCTTGGTGTGCTTGGCAATCTCGGTCGAGAACTGATTGAAGAGTTCGTCCCATTGGTAGTCTTTATCATGCAAAACGTCCTGCTTTGAGCGCACCACAAGGTCCATCTTACCATCGTGCTCTACCAATAGCGGACGCATTGCCTCGGCATTTTCGTTCACATACCGGCCGAATGTCTGGCTGATGAGCAGCCAAATCATGTCGGGCGAAAGGACGAGCGGACGGTGGTCGGCAAATGCGAAGATGAATGTTTGGTACATCACATCGCGCCCACTATTGATCAGTTTGGTATCCTTGAAGCTATGCGCCAACACATTTTGCTGGTCACTGGGTATCTGAAACTCGTTTAACACACCATTGACGAGCCATTTCTCCTCCTGGAATCTTATCTTGCTTTCGGGAGCAGGCAGGTCGGTATCGACTTCAAACTCTATCATTCCCGGTTCTTGATCCAGTATGGCACAGGTCTTCTGCGCACTGGCTCCTGCCGTCAGCAGCCACATGGCGGCAAGCAATAAATACATTTGTTTCATCATTTTGTTCGTTATTAAAGATTAAAGTTATTCGATTTCGGCTGCAAAGGTACTGACATCTCATAAAACCTGCAAGGAATTCGGTTTACATTTAGTTTACATTTAGTTTACAAATAATTTACAACGAGTTTACAATCAGTTTACATCGCTGGCTTACAGGAAATTACACAAGAGCAGCAGTATATATGAGGATATACAACAAGCCATCCGAACGGGCAAGTTTTGTGCCTCATCCGGATGGTTTGTTGCTTATTATCGATTGGTTATTATGTGTAATTCTTACCAGCGGTCTTCTGCATAGAGTTCGTTGTTATATACGCTACGCGGGCATAGTTCCATGTAGTCGAATGCGAACGATCCGTTAGTGGTTTCGAGTTTTTGTTGCACTCGCACCCAGTGGTCGGATTTGCCGTCGGAATGGAATGTGGTGTAGATGCGTCGCATGTCGTCGCGTATGTTTCGCTGTGGATTACGTCCGCCCGATCCGTCAGCCGAGGTACCTCCGTAGGATGCAGGTCCTTTCATCCATCCGCGGTTGTGCAGCGCTTTGTCGTATGCAGAGATGGCTTCCTCGTCGCCGAGGTCGGAGTCGCTTCGCCATCCGATGCTTGGGTCGTCGCCATGTTTGCGGAGGTCAACCGGTATGCCGCATGGTGCGCCGTCGAAATAGACTTGTATGATGCCTCGTGTGTCGAATCCGATGCACACTTGTATGCGCAGTTCGTATTCACCTTCGGGCACTGG
>CAMHPM010000189.1 GCA_946187025.1 uncultured Prevotellaceae bacterium | reverse complement strand
GGCAACATTTACATCAACGGCGACTTGTCGGAAGGACAATTCACCGACGACTACATGCTCGACTACAACGACATGGAGCACCAGTATGAGATTGCATTGTCGCTCAAGCAGGGATCATACAACTATCAGTACCTATATGTGCAGAACGGCACCATGCAAGGTCTCACCGACCCAGTTGAAGGCAACTACCATCAGACAGAAAACGAATATCAGATATATGTCTATTTCCGTCCGTTCGGCGGACGATATGACCGCCTCGTAGGTTTCAGAACCGTGAAATACAAAGAATAGCACTGCGAGATGTCACTCATCAAGCTACAAAGAACAGAAATGGGAAATCACACGCCAATCATACACCACCGACTTGTTTTCATAAAGACACAGCTGGCCGTAGTGCTGCTCTGTGCTGCCACTACCCTGTCGGCACAGACCTTTCGCGGCAAGCTGCTCGACTATCTCGACAACTACACCCGCACCGACCAGAAGATAAAGCGCTCGACACTCGACAGCCTCATAGTCAGCACTGCGGACAAGACGGTGAGCGTGTATGTGAGCGGAGGCTTCAAGGAACAGTTCTTCACCGACGATGTAGCCGATGTGGTCTATGCCGACATACGCTCGATGATGCCCGACTCGTTGCAAGACTACTCGCTTGCAGTCGTAACCGACAACCACCGCATCGAACACCTGATACCCAACGCCACACGCCGCGGACCACTGAGCGAAGAGCGTTTGTGGAAGGAGGAATACGAGGGCCGTCCATGGGTGAAGAACACATCGGCCACATGGAGTGCCCCGCGCGGACTCGATGGGCGTCACATAGCCTTGTGGCAAAGTCACGGCAACTACTGGAGCAACGACAAGCAGGAGTGGAAATGGCAGCGTCCACGACTATTCTGCACCACCGAAGACCTCTTCACACAGACATTTGTCATTCCTTATATCATCCCGATGCTAGAAAACGCAGGTGCAGTGGTGTATGACACACGCGAGCGCAACTGGCAGAACCACGAGGTGATAGTTGATAACGATGCTCCGGAGAAAGCAGGACACTACGAAGAAGACGGACGTTGGCACACGTGCGACTCGGCTGGGTTTGCACACTTGAAGGACACATATTACATGTTCGACAACCCATTCACCGACGGCACGGCACGCTATGCCAATGCTTCGAAAGACGAAGTGAGTGCCACCATCGAGTGGATGCCCGACATACCGGCCGATGGCGAGTATGCCGTCTATGTGTCCTACCCCACACTCGACAACAGCATCGACGACGCCCACTACACGGTGACCCATCGTGGTGTGAAGACCCACTTCAGTGTGAACCAGCAGATGGGTGGCGGCACATGGGTTTATCTCGGCACGTTCAGTTTTGCAAAGGGACAGAGCGCAGAGAACAAAGTGACCCTCACCAACCAGAGCGCACATCATGGTGTGGTCGCAGCCGATGCCATACGTCTTGGTTCGGGGATGGGCAACATAGCACGTGCCAACGACTACGAAGAGTTCGTTGCAGCCAGGCAGGCTCCAGCCGACAGCGACGATGAGCAGCCTGCACCTCCGTCGCTCTTCGCACAAAAGGTCAGCGGGATGCCACGATGGGCCGAGGCGGCACGCTACACGTCGCAGTGGTCGGGTATGCCCGATAGTGTTTACAACCACACACGTTCCGACAACGACTACAACAACGACCTGTGGGCACGTCCCGAGACGGTCAACACCCTTGCAGGAGGTTCGGTCTATCTGCCGACTCGTACAGGGCGCCATGTGCCTATCGAGCTTGCCATGGGCTTTCACAGCGATGCCGGTTTCTCGGCCATTGGCGAACGAATCGGTTCGTTGTCGATATGCACGGCCTTGCCTGCTTACTACGACGGACTCACGGCAGCAGGCACCGACCGCTTTGCAAGCTACGACCTGGCAAGCATGTTGCTGCAAGGATTGGCTGCCGACATGAAGCAATACAACTGGCCGGTACGTACGTTGTGGAACCGAAACTATTGTGAGACACGCGAGCCTGGGGTTCCGTCGGTCATTCTCGAGATGCTCTCACATCAGAACTTCGACGACCTGCGACTGGGCTACGACCCTCGGTTCAAGTTCGACTTCTGCCGTTCGGTGTATAAGACCATAGTGAAATACATTGCCTCGCAACATCGCACCAGCTATGTGATACAACCGTTGCCTGTACACAACTTTGCAGTGACACTCGACGACACGGGAGGCTCGGCTCTGTTGACATGGACTCCTACTTCCGATGCGTCGGAACCTACTGCCGCACCAACCCGGTATGTGGTCTATACACGTATCGACGATGGCGACTTCGACGACGGACGCATGGTCGAGACGACATCATGTGCGGTGCCGTTGGAGAAAGACCACATCTATTCGTTCCGCGTGTGTGCAGCCAACGACGGCGGCATCAGCTTCCCGTCGGAGACATTGTGTGCATATTCGTCGGCGGCATCGACAGGCACCATACTCATCGTAAATGCCTTCACACGACTTGACGGACCGGCACAGATATCGACCGAGAGCGCACAGGGTTTCGACCTCGATGCCGACCCCGGTGTGCCTTACGGACTGTTTGCAGGCTATTGCGGGCGGCAACTTGTGTTCGACAAGACCCACATGGGCAGCGAGACCAGCAACGGAACGGGCTTCAGCGGCAGTGAGCTCGAGGGGCAGATCATGGCCGGCAACACGTTCGACTACGTGTCGCTCCATGCACGCGGTATAGCAAGCCTCAAGACCCATTCGATATGCAGCAGCAGCGAGGAGGCATTCACTGGCGGCGGTTTCGTGAGCAGCCGATACAAGATGGTGGATGTCATCTTCGGTGTGCAGAAAGAGATTCAGCCAGCAACCACCGAGTTGCTCACCAACTACCTGTCGCATGGCGGACGTCTGCTTACGAGCGGCAACCAACTTGCACTGACCACTCACATAGGACAGGCCGACACCATTGCCGACCGCCAGTTATGTGCAGTGAACGGCAGCGGACTCGACTTCACCATTTATCGCGACATGAATGCCGAGAGCTATGCAGTGCCTACTGTCTTGTCGCTGCATCCCGTGGGTGACGGCACGTTTGCTATGCTGCAATACTCCGATGGCCAACCTGCGGCAGTGGTTTACGACGGCTCCGACTACAAGACCATTTCCATCGGATTCCCTATCGAGAGCATACGTCAGACGAAATCGCGCGACATGCTCATGCAGGCTGTGACCAACTTCTTGTGCAGATAGAACCCTTTAACTTCTGTTTATTTACGAATTTGGAATGGAAAGGAATGGAAAAGAAGTTATCGCTTCACTATGAAGTTAAAAGGACGAATGATACTGTCAGTAGGCATCGTCCCTTTAACTTCCTTTTAACTTCCTTTTAACTCCCTTTTACTCCCCTTTAACTTCCCTTATGCTTATATGATCTACTCTCTGACATATCAGCCTGTGATTGAGACCCGACAGCTGGAGGGTATGCAACCGTTGTTCGAGTCGGACGGTGTGTTGCGCCTGCCTCCGCTCGTCCTTGCCGAACACGACGGCTGGCTTTTCATGTGCGACTGGATGCCTGAGGGGCATCATGCAGCCGTTTACCGACATATGATGCAGATGTTTCATAGCACTGGTTTCAGTCGGCAAAGCACCAGGTTGCTCGTGCAGGTGTGTCGTGAGCTCGACGAGTATTTCAACGGTGAACGCCGAGAGTTCAGTGCGCTCACCATTATGGCCGGTACCGAGTTTCAGATGTCGGTGTGGGATGCACTCTGCCGCATACCCTATGGCACTACCCTGTCCTATTCGCAAGTGGCAGAGATGGTGGGGTGTCCTGCGGCATCGAGGGCTGTGGCCAATGCAGTGGGAGTCAATGCGATGAACATCATCGTGCCTTGCCACAGGGTTGTAGGTTCAGACCATTCGTTGGGCGGATACAGAGGCGGCAGGGATGTGAAACGTGTGTTGCTGGCTATCGAAAAAAATGCAAAACAAGTGTGAAACTTAAATATTTTGCAGTTACTCCCACGTTTTTATACGTGAATCGTTACATGTTATTCATTTTTTTTCGTAACTTTGCACGCCGAAAAGAAATACATACACAAACTCAAAAAAAACTATCAAACAATGGACAAGCAGCTAAAGAAAGTTCTTGTGCTCGGCAGTGGGGCACTGAAGATTGGCCAGGCAGGCGAGTTCGACTCTTCGGGGTCTCAGGCATTGAAGGCTTTGAGGGAAGAAGGTATCAGCTCCGTGCTCGTAAATCCCAACATCGCTACTATTCAAACCAGTGAAGGTATTGCTGACAAGGTTTATTTCCTCCCAGTGACACCTTTTTTTGTGACCAAAATCATCGAGAAGGAACGCCCCGACGGCATCCTGCTGGCGTTTGGTGGTCAGACAGCGTTGAACTGCGGCACTGAGCTTTTCCAGAGTGGCACGCTGAAGGAGTATGGTGTCGAGGTGCTGGGCACGTCGGTCGAAGCCATCAT
>CAMHPM010000188.1 GCA_946187025.1 uncultured Prevotellaceae bacterium | reverse complement strand
TATCCACCACTTCCTCATCGTTTCGCTTCCTTCTTTTTTCATTATGATAGTTTGACGAATCATGATGCTATTGATGTTGGGAAAAAACTTAATACTGGCACATCCTTCAGTACTACATGCCGCATATTTAGAATGTTTTATATGGTGTACGCAAGTGCTTGCCGCGCAGTTCGTCAAGTTTCTTCTGGTCGAAGGTTCCTTCGTCCCACATCTTGTCGATAGCCAGTTGTGCCCTTTCAGCGAAGAAAAGTGAAAGAGTCAGCCGTAGCGCATCGAGATCTTCCTGCGAAGTGACATTGGCTGCGGCGTTCATGAGTTCCAATTGTGCCATTTCCGTGTAGCTCATAATCATATCGTTTTGTATTCCGTTGCAAAGATACTATTTTTTTGCAGAATCATTATGTTTTGATAAGAAAAATGAGTAAAGGAGTGAAAAAGATGTAGCGAGATTTTACTTCTCGCTACATTCATACTTGAAGTAATCGACATCGATGTAGCCTCCGGTTTTCTTGGTGGCGTAGTTGAAGATACCGAACTTTGAGCCCATGAAGAAGCGGCGGTAGTCGAACACCATGCGATAGTTCTTGGTGCCGATCTGTGTCCATTGCTCGCCGTCGATGCTGTAGAAGAAGTTGGCAGCATCGCGGTTGCCTCCTTCGCGGCGGAAGTCGCCGTCGAGGCGCAGCCACAGGTTCTGTGTCTTTCCCTTGAGCAGCTTGGTGAGGTCAACGCTCTCCACCATCTTCTCATCGACCTTGGTCACTGCCTTCTCGCGGTTGGTGAGGGTGACTACCTGTTCGCTCATCTCGAGCACGAGTGTCTTGCCTTTCTTCTTGAGTGTGAGCACACCGCTGTCGCCGTTGAATGCGGTGAGACCTGCGCAGTCGCCATCAGCCATCTTCGACACGTCGATGCAGATATATCCGCTGCAGGTTGGGCCCTCCATGCGTTGAGTCAGGGTGTTGGGTGCGAGGTAGAGGTTTGGCACCACGCGGCTTGTTTTCAGTCGCATGTATCCGGGACGTTCCGTCAGGCTCCATGCGTTATCCACCGGGTTGTGGTTCCACTGCCAGTGCAGTCCCAGCTTCGTCTGGTCGAAGTCGTCGCTCTTCACGATGGCAGTCACAGGTTGTCCGCTCTTGTATGGCCGCATGATTTCCGGCACACGGTAGTTCTCGTCGCCCAGCATCGGCCATCCGTCAATCCAACGTACGGGGCTCAGAGTGAGTACACGCCCCACTCCACCGCGGTCTTGGAACATGATGCCATACCAGTCGCCTTCCTTCGTATCGACAATGGTGCCTTGTGCCAGATAGCCGAATCCACCAAAGTCGCTCTCGAGCACCGTGGTCTTCTCCCATGTGGCGTTGAGATCCTTGGTGCGATAGCACACCTCGCGACGGTGACGACCCGGAGCATATACATGCGAGATGAGCAGTGCATAGTATGTGCCTTGATGCTTTATGACGCGCGTACCCTCGAGCAGTCCTGTCTCGTCGGCTTCACGACGGAAGTAGTTGCGTTGGCTACCCTCGACCACACCCTTCAGGTCGCGTGTGAGCTGACACATCTCGCCCGTTCCGAAGAACACATACGGGGTACCATCGTCGTCGAAGAACAGTGTTGCGTCGTGGAAGTGTCGCAGACGTGAGTGTATGGTCCATGGTCCTTCGGCCTTAGGTGCTGTGAATATATATGTGTCGCCCATGCGTCCCTGCTCGTTTGGAGCAAGGAGCGCCCAGAACTTGCCGTCGTGGTATTTGAGCGATGTGGCCCACTGTCCGCGTCCATACACGGTACCCACACCCTCGCCCTGCTGCTGGTCGAGCGGCAAGGAGAATGCGAGGTCATACTTAGGCGAGTCGGTCAGGCGATCGAAGATATAACCCACGGTCTCCCAGTTCTTCAGGTCCTTCGATGCCATGACCGGTGCGCCTGGCATGAGGTGCATGGTAGTGCTGACGAGATAGAACGTGTCGCCCACACGGATGACATCGGGGTCGGGCACATCGGCCCACAACATAGGGTTCTTTATCGGTGTATCTCTCTCTATCTGAGCCATGGCGGTGATGCTCATCATGCCCAGAATCAGTAATGCTGCAAGCTGTTTAGCTTTGTCTGTCAGGATTGTCATAATGGTATTGATTAATTGTTGTTCTTGTTATTTCCCTATTCTGTATCTTTGCTGCAAAGATACGACAAATTCTGCAAACTTGCTACTTTATACATATTAAATCTTCTGAAAAGTAGGATAAGCAGCAATGAAAACGATGATTATGTTTGCTGCAGGGTATCATCGTTTCTTATTCACATACTGGCTGGGCGAAATTCCGAAGTATTTCTTGAACATGCGCGTGAAGTGCTGCGGATATTCAAATCCCAGTCGCTCGGCTGTCTCGCCCACACTGACTCCGCTGATGAGTATCTTCTGTGCACGTTGCATCACGAAGCGGCGGATGATGTTGCCGGCCGTGTCGTCGGTCATCTGGCGGATGAGGTCGCCGAAGTAGTTGGGCGAGAGGAAGAGCTCTTGCGCGCAGTATTTCACGGTGGGGAGTCCGTGGGTGCGGTATGTGCCTTCCGAGTAATATCGGTTGAGCAGGTTTTCGAACCGTGTGAGCAGGTCATTTGATGTCGTGGTGGCTACCGAAAGCTGCAGTGCATAGAATCGGGCTATGTGCTCGAGTATCAGTGTGATGTATGCCACGACAATCATGCGAGTGTGCTCGTCGTCGTTTGCCAGTTCGCGGCGTATGGCTTCCATCAGATCGACGATTACCTGTCGCTGTGGGGGCGACATGAGCAGTGCCTCGTTGGTGTTGTAGGAGAAGAACGTGTAGGCCGACATGCGATGTTCGAGGTCGGTGGCGTGCAGCAGCAGGGGGTCGAAGAGCAGTGCCCACCCTTTTGTCTGTATCTCTTCGCCCGTATCGGCCTTACCCCCTATCTGTCCGGGCGACACACACATGAGGGCATGGCGGTGGAGGTCGTAGGTAGTAAGTCCGTAGGTGAGTTCCTCAAGCAGTTCGTCGCCGATGAAGATGCCATACACGTCGTAGTTGTTGAGCGAATGGCGGCAGTGCTCCAACTCGTCGTAGTGGATGACCGAAACGAGCGGATGCAACTCGGGCGCACCGATATAGCGTGCGTAGTCGTTTACCTGGTGTACTTTCAGTATTCGTTTCATAATGGTTGCAAATATAGTGCTTTTTCTCCACTTTCTGTGATTTTGGTTGAATAATCAGTGATGCATCTATCATTTTAACGTCATTTTCGCCGTAACTTTGCAGCCGGAAATCAAATCATAATTCAATAACAACACATTATATGACAAAGATTGCATTAGGCACCTGGGCTTGGGGCGCAGGCGCATTTGGAGGCGACATGGTGTTTGGAAGCACCACCGACGTAGATAACCTGAAACCGGTATTCGATGCTGCCATGAAGGCAGGGCTCAACCTGTGGGACACCGCCACGGCCTATGGCATGGGAGAGTCGGAGCGGATACTCGGCACATTGGCCAAGGGCTACGACCGCAAGGATGTTGAGATATCGACCAAGTTCACACCACAGATAGCCGAGGTGTACGACAACTCGGTGAGCAAGATGGCCGAGGCATCGATCGAGCGCATGGGTTGCGACTATATCGACATCTACTGGATTCACAACCCCATGGATGTGGAGCGATGGACACCGGGCTTGATACCACTGCTGCAGAGCGGCCGCGTGAAGCGAGTGGGAGTGTCGAACCACAACATCAAGGAGATACAACGTGCCAACGAGATACTGGGCGAGGCTGGCTTCAAGGTCAGTGCCGTACAGAACCACTTCTCACTGCTCTACCGCTCGTCGGAGCGTGGTGGAGTGCTCGACTACTGCAAGGAGCACGGCATCGAGTTCTGGGCATACATGGTGCTGGAACAAGGAGCCTTGTCGGGCAAGTACAACAAAGAGAACCCGCTGCCAGCCGAGAGCGACCGCGGCAAGAAGTACAACCCAGTACTGCCGCAGCTCGAAGCACTGACCGGCGAGATGACTGCCATCGGACAGAAGTATGGTGCATCGTGCTCGCAGATAGGCATTGCATGGGCCATAGCAAAAAGCACACTGCCAATCATCGGAGCCACCAAGGAGCGTCACGTGGTGGAAGCTGCCGAGGCAGCAAAGATACAACTCACTGCCGACGAGGTAAGCCGACTCGAACGCCTGGCCGATGCTACCGGCATCGATACACGCGGTGGATGGGAACACACGATGGAATGATGATAGACACACCAACATAATGCGGTTTTGATGCCAAACAGGGGATTGAAACATACAAAGCAACAAAAGCATGTGTTGCATAGCCCTTTTTTGAGTTCCTCGCACTCGTTTCTCGTTTGTTTTTAGTAACTTTGCAGCGGAAATAAAACCTCCCCTAACCCCTCCCAAGGAGGGGGACACCATGCGGGGAGAAGACCCCCTCCCCCTGCGGGTACTCCCCCTTTCAGGTGGGAG
>CAMHPM010000187.1 GCA_946187025.1 uncultured Prevotellaceae bacterium | reverse complement strand
CACTCATTATGCCCTTTTCACCAATCCATCGTATTTTATCATTGTTTGACTTGACCGATGGGTCGTGTTTGTAGTACACTTCAAACGACTTAATGCTATCTGATGCGAACACTGGTTGCAGAGAGGCCATAAATGTGGCTCGATCGAATGGTTCGGTGGCATGTATCGTAGAGTCGATGACGCATGTATATCCCATCATACCTGCTCCTTTCACAGCCGGTCCTGGATAGGTTTGTGGAAAGTTGATATATTGGAATGAAGCATACTCAAGTGCTTGCGATACATTCATTATGTAGCGTGAAGTATTGTAGAAAAACACATCGTCGAGGTCCTTGCCTGTGTCTTTAAGCAACAGTGTCCACTCGATGGTATCATTGCCGTCTTGATGATACTCCCACTTATTGCATTTCAACGCATTATGCGATAGCTCCTCCATAGTGCTCCAAAGGCGGTTGTAGGTGTCTTTTAACGAGTTCCGTCGTTGTATCTCGGCAGTTGTGAGTGTTGCACTATCTGCTTCGTTATACAGGCGGAAGAATGCGTGGTATGCCACTTTCAATCCGATGTCCCTGGAGTTGTTTGAATACTTTATGTCGCAATCCTGTCCCTGTGACCTCAGGTCGCGGAACATAGCGTCAAGTTTGCTGTTTACTTGTGCGGAAACTGTTGCTACTGATAGCATGAGTATCAGTGTCAGTATGGATTGTAGTATACGTTTCATAAGTGTGTATTTTGTTATTATATAATAATTAGCGTCGGTTGTTCTCGTTGTCGCGACTGGTGGTGTCGGCTACGCAAGCCATCTCGAGAGTGAGATGCAGGCGGCGACGTGGCATGCCGTCGATGGTTTCTTCTTTGTCGGCATAGCGTAGGCGGATGTAGTTTGATGCGGGGGCGACAGAGGTTGTTTTGTTTGCAGGGAGTTGTACGGGCTTTTGTGAGGCTCTCTTGTCGGGGATGACGATGATGAAGAATACTGAATCGTTGCTGTTGCGGTGTGTTTCGCGCAGGTAACTCTCGCGCGACTGGCGATTGATGGAGTCCAGTTGAGTACGTATGTGGGCATAAGCCTGACGCACAGTTTCGGCTTCAGAACTGTCGGTTGCATCGTTGTCGAACGCTGTCATGCTTATCGAGTAATGGCGTGTACCGCATGCACGCTGGTTGCCATCAGCTGAACCACCGCTTTTTACAGCCGTGATGTGTATGATGTTGAGCGAGCGCATGTAGTCGTACAGGCCATCCATCTGCCTCTCTATCTGTGCAGATGTCGTCATGGCGGTCAGTATCAGGCAGATCAATATGCCGGTTTTAGTTAGCTTCATCGTTGTCGGTATTATTGGTTTGCTACTCGTGCGCCAAGGCTTGTTCGACAAGGTCGGCCAGTTGCTGACCACGTGTCTCTATGTCCTGGGTCATGTTCTCGTAGTTCATCGTCTGCATGTGCATCTCTTGTATCATGCGCTCGCGCTCCGATTCCATTTCTGCCATTATTGCTTCCATCTCTGCCCGCTCGGCTTCCATCTCTGCATTGTCGGCTTCCATCTCTGCATTGTCGGCTTCGGGTTGAGGCGTTTGTGGCTGCGGCTTGTATGGTTTAGGTTTGGTTGTGGTATGTGTAGCGGAATGCGATGGTTCTGTTTGTCCCGTGTTGACTGCAACTTGTTCTTGCGGATGACTTATGGGTTGAACCACAGGCAACGATTGTTCGGCAGTTGCTATGATAGTAGTGTTACCGACCGGCACCTTATTTGTATTATATATACCCCAACCCAGTGTGGCTACAACCACGATGCTGGCAGCAACGGCTGCGATGCGCCAGTAGCGGCGGTGCTTTTGCCGGCGCATGGCCGATGCAGCAGCGGCTTCCATCACCTTTTGCTTCATGTGGGGCGATGCGTGGAATTCGCATTTGGGTACTATCTGTTGTTCTATTGGATCCATGATTTGTCGTTACTGATTATTTGTTTCAATCGTTCGATTCCGTATCGGTATCTCGACTTCACTGTGGCCAGTGGCAGGTCGTGCAGTTGTGCTATCTGCGGCAGTGTCAGTTCGTCGATGAGGTGCAAGCGCAATGTTTCGGCTTGAGGTTCGGGCAGTTGGCTGAGCAGGCGGGCGATGCGTTGGTATTCGTCGTGCAGCTCGTGGTCGGGGTTACTGTTGTCGGCCAGTGTGTAGGCCGACTCTATACCTACGGTGCGTGGCGGATGTTTCCGCAGATGATTCTGACAGGCGTTGCTCAACGAGCGTATGAGATATTGTTCGGCACTTTCCACATGACTGAGGTCGCGGTCGGAGTTGAAAAGACGCAACAAGGTATCTTGCACGATATCTTCAGCATCCTCGCGATTGCCTACTCGCATGTATGCAAAGCGGAACAGCCAGTCTTGTCGGTGGCTGATGATTTGCTCCAGTTCTGCGAGCCTTGTTGCATGTAGGGTTTGCGTCATTTGGTGTGTCGGTTTATAATAAAAGACACATTTGCCGATGAAAAGGATTTAAAACAGTTGCACTTTTTTTATTGCCAACTCGATATTTCGTCGTGCAACGTCGGGTTGCATCATCGTCGTGGGGTCGGCATGGGGTGGGGCGACGGGGATGATGGCTTGCCATGGCGATGGGGCTGCGATGAGGTCGGGGTCGGCCTGGCCGCAGATGGCGATGCACGGCACGTGGTGGTTGTTGGCATGAAGGGCTATGCGGTAGGGTGCTTTTCCTTGCAGGGTCTGGCGGTCGATGTGGCCTTCGCCGGTGATGACGAGTGTGGTGTCGTGTAGCAGGTGGTCGAAGTGGGAGAGACGGAGCAGGAGGTCGATGCCGCTCGTGCGCTCGCAGTGGGGCTGCGACATGAGTGCCGCTCCTATTCCGCCTGCGGCTCCGGCTCCAGGCTGGTCGATTATGGCGCGACCCGCCAGTTGCTCCAGATATTGGCCATATTTCTGATTGCGGTGTTCGAGAACTGGGAGCATCTGGGGGGTGGCTCCTTTTTGCAAAGCAAACATCTGGGTGGCTCCTGTGGGGCCATAGAGGGGTGAATCGACGTCGGTGGCGATGGTGATGTGGCAGCGGTCGAGGTCGGGTGTGCCGGCGAGTGCTTCGAGCATTCCGCGCCCGCAGTCGTTGGTGGCCGATCCGCCGAGGCCTATGATGAGTCGTCGTGTGCCGCGGCCGATGATTTGAGCCATCGCATCACCTACGCCGCGGCTCGAGGCTGTCATGGGGTTGCGCTCTTCGGGACGGAGGAGGGTGAGGCCTATGATGCTGGCCACGTCGATGATGGCGGTGCCATCGGTGAGCAGGCCGTAGTGGGTGGTGATGGGGCGGAGGAGTGGGTCGTGGGCGGTGATGGAGACAAGCCGGCCGCCCAGAGCATGGGTCATGGCATGGGTGAATCCCTCGCCGCCGTCGGATATGGGCAGGGTGGTGATGCGGATGGCGGGATGCAGTTGGCGAATTGACGCGGCCATTGCCTCGCCCGCCTGCAGCGAGGTGAGCGAGCCTTTCCACGAGTCGGTTGCTATGATGATGTGTGGCATGGCGGTGGGGGTTGTGGGTGCAAAGATATGAATAATTTGGGACGTGACAAGTGGTGTTCGGCAGTTTTTTTTGATGCTTGTTGAACGAAGAGAAACGTGGAATGGAAACGACAATATGCAAACGGCAACAGAGATGCCTGTGGAGGGGTTGAAAATGAGTGCGCACTCGCGACCCCGAGAGTGTGCGGTCGCGGGCCTGTGAGTGCGGAGTCTCAGGGTCGTGAGTGCGGACTCGCATAGACACATGCGGGTGGCCGGAGAAATGAGGGTGTCGCCTTGCGGTGAATGCAATTACAGGGTGTAAGCGCCGTTTTGACGGTTCGGATGTCAATTAATTGCCAATTATTAATTGTTAATTATCAATTATTTTATATCTTTGCTGCTGAAATTGGTGTAGTATGCACCTATGATAACATCTGACGTTTAAGGTGGAAAGGAGAAGACAAAGATGCAGAAGGATACGTTTTATCCGACCGACCGGCTTTCGGAAGTAATAGAATGCGACTACCGCCTCATGCAGGTGGTGTGCCGTTTTGGCGTGGCAATGGGTTTTGCCGACAAGACCATAAGTGAGGTGTGCCATGAGAACGGTGTAGATGTACACACGTTCCTGGCGGTGGTGAACAGCGTGAAGGGGTATATGAAGTCGGGACCGCACAGCGTTTCGCTCGACTTGGTCGATGCGCGCAGCTTGCTCGACTACCTGAAACGTACCCATGCCTACCTCATCCATCATCAGTTACCACGAATGCGTCGCAACCTGCTCGGAGCCATCGACTGCTCGGGTCCTGGCGACGTGGTGATACTGCTCCTGAAGTATTTCGACTTGTATGTGGCCGAGGTGAAGAAGCATGTGGAGTATGAAGAGACCGAGGTGTTTGACTATGCACAACGTCTGCTCGACGGCCAGACGGCCGAGGACGAGAAGATGAACTATCACCGTCATAACGAGGACTTTGTGGTCAGGCTGCACGAG
>CAMHPM010000186.1 GCA_946187025.1 uncultured Prevotellaceae bacterium | reverse complement strand
ACACCAAAAGCCGACGAGCCAAAACAGGAAAAGCCGAAAGCAAAAGCATCAAAGGCCAAGGCAGAGGCCAAGCCTGCCGAGCCAGAGACCAAGTCTGTCGAGGCAGAAGCACCGGCTCCAGAGAAAAAGCCAGCGGCAAAGAAAGCCAAGGCAGCCAAGCCAAAAGAAGGAAAGAAAGAAGAGCCTAAGACCGAAGCAGCCGCCCCAGCCGAAACAAAAGCCGAAGCTGCCACCACCGCCGACGAGACCGTGGCCGAAAAGCCGAAAGCAAAAAGCAAAGCAAAAAGCAAGGCCGCAAAAGAACCCGTAGTGGAAGCAACACCGGTGAAACCATCGCGACGCAAGATTCCGAAGGTTGAGAAAGTCGTGATTGAAGATGTGACAGAAAAAGCCACATCCACAATCGTGATGAAAGACCACGAACAGGAAGAGGCCGAATCGAAAGCCGTGATGGACCGCATCGACTCAATCACCGAAACACCGCTCACCGAAAACCCGTTTGCAAAATACAACGACATAATCGAAGAAGACGAAAAGGCCAACGAGGGCGGAGCAAAGAAAGTGCGTCCGGCAAAGAAAGACGACACCACCGAAGCACCAGCCACCGAGCCATCGGCCGAAACCGACAAAACCCAAGACAACCAACCGGCAGCCGAACAGGCAGAGCAGGACAACACCGAGGCACAAAAAAACAAGGGCGGACGCAACAAACACAAAGAAGAAAAAATCGAAGAGTATATGATAGACGACGCCAGCGCGTCGATATCATCGCTCACAAAAGGCAACGTATGGGCCACCGATGTTGACGAAATCTATACCATGTTGCTCGAAGGACGAAGAACCGAACACTGGGCAGAAAACGAGACACACTACATGAACATCATACGCCCGGTTTACGACATACGATTCTTCGACAAAGAAGACGCCGCAAAGACAGCCGCCTACGAAGCCGAAGGATTCAAGACATTCGACTACCCAACCACGGCAACCGCAAACAACGCCATAGCCATCCGCAAACACAAGATAAAGAGAATCACAGACCTCACGATGGAGAACATACTACACCTCGAGGCATACGAGGTGCTGAAACTCATCTCCGAAAACATGGGAACTGGATGGAAAGGCCTGCCACTGGCAATACAAGACATCATCGAGACCGCATTCTACGTTGACCAAAGCACACTGCCCGAAACCGCCATGCACCGCACCGGAGGCATCATCGACCGGCGCAAGGCCGACGGATACGAAGTGCTCGAGATACCACGCGGCACATGGATTGAAGCCGTATTCCTCAAATACAAGCCACGCATGGAAAAAATGCACTTCGAATCAATATCCGAGCGATATGGCAAAGACGACGAAGACATCGACGACGAAGAAGACCTTGACGACGACACCGACGACAAGGACGACGACCTCGACAAAGACGACGACCTCGACGACGAGCCAATGGAAGAGGAACCACAAAATATTGAAGATTTCGAAGACATACCAAACGACGACGACGATGATGAATAAACACATCGCACCACGTCGGCAGAACACAAAACCTACTAATTCAAGACCAATGAAACAAAGAATCCTGTTCATGACGCTCATGCTCGGCTATATGCTCGGCATGAGCGCCACGTCTGGTTATAAGATGGAATACAACATCAGCTTCGACCAGGCACGACACTACATAAACGTAGAACTCAACGTAACATTCCAGCAACCGGCCAACGACACACACACACTCGAAATGCCAGTGTGGGCACCAGGATACTACATGATACTCGACTATCCGAAAAACCTGTCAGACTTCAAGGCAACCACACCCGACGGCCAGACACCACTCACATGGACCAAAACATCGAAAAACCAATGGGCAATCGATGTAAGACAGACAGGATTCAAAGTCACCTACCGCATATACGCCAACGAACACTCAGTAGCCGAAAGCCGGGTGGAAAACGACATGGCATTCATTGCACCCAACGGAGTGTTTATGTATCTCGACGGCGACAAACAACATGAAGTGACCGTCAGCATCGACATGCCGGCAGGATGGAACAAGGCAAGCACCGGCATGAAACCCGCAGGCCAGAACTCAGGACCCCGGCGCACATTCATCGCACCCGACTTCGACACACTGTTCGACTCGCCAATACTACTCGGCAACCACTTCGTGACACAATTCACACACGAAGGCCACGACTACGAATTCGCAATCGAAACACCCGACGGCCTAAGCGAAACCACATTTATCGACGACTTCAAACGAATGGTAAGCCAAACCACACGCCTCATCGGCCATGTACCATACGACAACTACTGCCTCATACACCTCGGAGCAGGAGGCGGCGGACTCGAACACCTCAACTCACAAGCATGTTACACAAGCGGATCATATCGATTCGAGTCGCGCAGCGAATACCTGCGACACCTTTCATTCGTAACACACGAATACTTCCACCTCTACAACGTGAAGAGCATACGACCATTCGAACTGGGACCATTCGACTACAGCCGCGAATGCTACACACCACTGCTATGGGTCAGCGAAGGATTCACCTGCTACTACGAAAACCGCATACTGCTGCAAGCAGGAATCATCGGCGCCGACTACATGCTCAACGACCTCTCATCGTCAATACGCACAACCGAGACAAGCGAAGGACACCGGCACATGAGCCTGCGACAAAGCAGCTACGACATCTGGCTCAACTTCTTCAACCACTCAGAAAACGTAATATCCTACTACGATAAAGGACCCATACTCGGTCTGCTGTTCGACATCGAGCTCCGAAGACTCACCGACACCGGCCGAGGACTCGACGACCTGATGCGACTGCTCTACAACCGCTACTACCTGCAACTGAAACGAGGATTCACCGAGCAAGAGTTCTGGCAGGCAGCCGAAGAAGTGGCAGGAAGCAGCCTCGCACACCTGAGACGATATGTAGATACCACCGACGAAATCGACTACGAAACACTCCTCACACCTGCAGGACTGGCAATCGACCGCAACAACTGGCAACTACACAAAATTGACAAAGCCTCACGCCAGCAAGAAAAACTGAGAAAAGCAATAATAGGCTCATAAACTATAAACCAACCAGCCAAACTAGTCACACTAGCCAAACTAGCCATACTAGCCAAACTAGCCAAACTAGTCAAACCAGTCAAACCAGTCAAACTACCCTACCCTCCTATGACCGAATTCCAGAAAATGCGCAACAGCGAGTTCTACCGCTTCGACGACCCCGAAGTGCTTGCCAGCGTGGAACATGCCAACAAGATATGTGCCCAAATGCGCACCATGACACTCATGGACGAACACTACCGCGACCTCATTGAGCAACTCGTACCCGGCATCCCTGCATCTTCGTCGATAAATCCACCATTCCATTGCGACCACGGGCACGGACTGCACATTGCTCCCGACGTATTCATCAACTACGGAGCCACGTTCCTCGACGGAGGTATCATAACCATCGGGCCACGTACAAAAATAGGGCCAAACGTACAACTCGTGACACCCAACCACCATATCAACTACCTCGAACGACGCATACCGCAGGAGCGGTGCCAACCCATCACAATAGGCGAAGACTGCTGGCTCGGCACAGGAGTGATTGTATGCCCGGGTGTAACAATCGGACCTCGATGTGTAATAGGAGCCGGCAGTGTTGTCACCCACGACATACCGGCCGACTCGCTCGCTGTAGGTAATCCTGCAAGAGTTATACGCAACCTCTCAAATCATATTTAATTAAGAATCAGATCATATTTAGATACGATTCCAATCATATTTAGATACGATTCCAATCATATTTAGAGAAGAATCAGGTTTCATTTAATTAAGAATCATAGGTAAGTAATGCCTTCACCTGCATATATAAGGCACGCAATCAATGATATCGACCACAATGTTTTCATGACAAACATTGCTTGATGTGAACTCCACGCGAGCTATCATCGATTGGCGCGTGAGCGGTGGATGCTGGTCGAACACAAAGTTGCCAAGGCTGTAATACACTATCGTTTTGCCATTTATAACCTCCACCGGTTGCAACACATGCGGATGATGACCGATGATGACATCCACACCTGCACGCGACAGCCGATGTGTCAGAATGCGTTGCTGACGGTTCGGAATGCTTTGAAACTCAACGCCCCAATGCAACACACATACTATCTTTACCGACGGATTCGCCTCCCTGTAAGCCACTACAGCACCGACAAGTTCATCGTCGGTCGGCTGACAGATGTCGGGGCGGTCGGGGTGGTTGTGCCAGTTCTCCATCGTCATCATCGCAGCATTAAACAACGCAACCTTCACTTCCCCTTGGTCAATCACAACGGGAGCCATCCTCTGTTCGCGACTTTCACCATATCCCAGCGGCGTGATGCCCGCTGCCTTCAGGTGGCGGTAGGTGTCGGAAATGCCGATACGCCCCTGGTCGTTGGTGTGGTTGTTGGCCATCGCAGCATGAGTGATGCCGGCACGTCTCAATCCTTCCGCCCACGATGGTTCGGCACG
>CAMHPM010000185.1 GCA_946187025.1 uncultured Prevotellaceae bacterium | reverse complement strand
TGTAATATCACCCCTTTGGGGTTGGGCGTTACTAATGGCTAATCTTCAATCTTCAATCTTCAATCTTCAATTTTCAATCTTATTTAACCAATACTTTCTTCCCATTTACGATATTAATGTCTTTCTGTACCCCGCTCAGGCGTTGGCCGTTGAGGTTGTATATTCCCTCTGTGCCCTCTGTCTTCTCTGTGTTCTCTGTGAGCTCCATGATTGCTGTTGCAACAAAATCGGCTTCCTTACCCTCGGCGGCATGTTGTTTGATGTAGTTTGGGAAGAAGAAGAGGCGGAGGATGAAGAACATGATAAACAGCTTGACGAGTATCACCGCCCACAGCGTGCGGCCAATCGTCATGTTGCGAAATCCATCGTAATAGAGGTGCCAGACCTTGTTCCAAAATCCTGCCATGCCGTTCGTCTGTTTTTATGATGGTTTATTTCGGACCTTCGGAAGGTCTAAACCGCGGGTCGAGGGGGTCGTTCAGGGGTATGTTGTCATACAACCTGTCGTCATAGTCGGGGGTGAAGTCGGTGTCGATGCTCATCAGGTCGCTGTATTTTGTCGAGATGAGCTGGTCGAGCTCTTCGAGCAGCGACTGGATCTTCTGCATTTCGTCGGCATACGCAACCGAGTCGCCCTTTGCGCGCTCTGCCTCGAGGTCGGCCATGATGCCTTCCATTTGCTGGTCGAACGAGTTGTCGTCGAGCAGGCACATGAGGTCTTCGGCCGAAGAGACGGTTTTCACCTTTTCTATCATGTCGGTCAGGAACTCCACGCCACGTTCTCCGGCTGTTGGTTCCTTGGTTGTGCAACCAGCCATAATCAGTGCTGTCAGCACAATTGCAGTCAGTTTCTTCATATAACGATCAGGTATTAAGTTTGTTTCGTGGGGCAAAGATAGTAAATAATTGAATACGAAACAAGCATTACAGCAAAAAAAATTGCAGACGGCCACGCCCTACCCTCATGGGCAAGTTGTTTTTCACCGTCTGCTTTCGATGTATCTGATGCCTTTGCATGGTCATTTCATGGCGAGCCACATGTCCATATTGTTCCAATCTATCATTTCTATGATATTGGCCAATATGAGCATTGCGGCCACTCCGCCTGCCAGTTCGAGACAGAGGCCGATATGGTAGATGGTGTCGGGCAGGTGGAGCATCACCCGTCGGCGGAACGACGCCCGGCCTGTGGGTTGGGCTGCATGTTGCTGCAGGAAGGTGCGTAGCAGCTGGTCGTCGGAGTCGTATTTGTAGTCGTTATCCATATCCGTTTTGTTTTAAGAATGAAGAAAGTCGTTGTTTGCCTCGGTGTATGTGTGAGCGCACGGTGGCTGGTGGCAGTCCTGTGATTTGGCTGATGCGGTCGCCGGGCAGGTCGTCGATGTAGAAGAGGGTGACGCATGTGCGCTCGATGTCGGAGAGTTGTCGCAGGGCGGTGTAGATGTCCAAAATCGTTTCGCCCGTTGATGATTCGGAGAAATCGGAGACTTCGGAGTTCTCAGAGAGCTCTTGTTCCGGGGAGAGGGTCCGCTCCTTCTTCCTCAAATGGTCTTGCCATACATGGTAGGCAATGCTCATGAGCCATGTCTTGAAGCTCGATAGCTGCTGAAACTGGCGGATGCTGCTGTAGGCGCGGATGAAGGTGTCCTGTGCCAGGTCGTCGCTCAACATGCGGTCGCCCAGCGTCTGATGGAGGAAGAAGCGGCGCACCGGCTGCTGGTATTTATCCACCAAACGCCCGAAGGCACGGTCGCTTGCTCCCGCAATGACCTGTGCCACGAGCGATAAATCGTTGATTGAGCTGAGATTCATCGGCTGATTAATATTAACTTAAAACAGTTTCGCATGTCAATAATAAGAAGTTAAAGGAAAGTTAAAAGGAAGTTAAAGGGAAGTTAAAGGGACGATGCCTACTGACAGTATCATTCGTCCTTTTAACTCCTGAGCGAAGCGATAACTTCTCTTCCATTCCATTCCTTGAGAGTTAATCTTGTTTCACTGCCGGCGATGCATCCTTGCGAATGGCATGGCGCCACACGAGGGCTGTGATAGTGAGTGCAAGGCCTATTCCGCTGGCTATCCATCCCAATATCGTTATATTCCCGCCGTAGTTGTACTCATTTGAACCTATCTGGTAGATAACGACACATATACCACCAAAGAACAGCACAAGTCCCCATGCAAGCATCTTGATGAAGTTGCCGGTCGTATCTTTTCCGCCATCGTTGTCGTCTGCACCAGCTTTCTCGGCCTTGATGAATGTCGATACATCCATGTCTTTTTCTATCATCTTTTCGATGAGGCGCGTACGTTCCTGCTCGTGTTTGCGACGGAAGTAGAACACCATGAACACGATTGCAAGCGGCAGAATCACGCAGATGGAAATAGGAATCATTGCATCGACGGCATCATTAAGCACATCGAGAAAATACGTGTACATCCTGCCGTCGTCGCTGTTAGTACCTTCGATACGGGCTGGTGGCTCATTGAATAACGAGTCAGCCGCAGGATTCAGTTGGGCTGAATCTTCTGAAACTACAGAATCAACACATACAGACGACTTTATCCCGTCGGCCGATTGTTCAGTCTCGTTTTGTGCCAGCACTGTGTGTGGCATCAGGAAACCCAGGATGAGGGCACCGATTGCGATTGTTTTCTTCATTTCTTCTTATGGTTTTGAGGTTCGTTTTAATGTCGTTTCAGGGTGACTGCACATGCGGTCAAAAATGAGTGCGCACTCGCGGGGTCGAGACTCCGCACTCGCAGGCCTGAGACTCCGCACTCGCGAGGCCGAGACTCCGCACTCGCAAAATTGCGGTTTTGGGCCGACTAAGCGATTATTTTGTGCGTCTCTATTGCATTAGTCGCAACAAAGTTAGGAAATGTTGCAGATATTTGGAAAATTTTTTATAAATTTGCACGCAAATTCGCATCAAGCATCATGAATTCATTAGTTTCTACACTCCGTTCAAGCTTTTTGGCTGGTGTCAGTATAGGCATCGCCGGATTCGGCTATCTCATGAGCAAAGACATCATCGGCATCGTGCTGTTCACCTTCGGCCTGCTGGCAGTTGTACACTACGGATTCAAGCTCTACACCGGCACCGTGGGTTTCTGCGGCGGATGCAAAGGGCTGGCAGTAAAGGAAATACCTCTTGTATTGCTGGGCAACCTGCTCGGCACACTGGCCGTGGCACTCCTCAGCTATGCATCGCCGGCCGACCTGCAAGGCGTGGCACAAGGCATACTCGAAAGCCGGCTGGCCAATGGCCCGCTGCGTTGCGGATTGCTTGCCATCGGGTGCGGATTCATCATGACCACAGCAGTGAAGTTCGCCAAGTTTGAAGGCCGCTGGCTGCCACTGCTCTTCGGAGTGCCCATCTTCATCGTATGCGGATTTCCACACTGCATAGCCGATGCTTTCTACTACATGGCTGTGCCCCTCGACTTCTGGCAGGCACACCTTATTAATATTATTATATTATATATCGCCATAGTGCTGGGCAACGCCGTCGGCTGCAACCTGGTGCGCATAGTCAACTGGGATAAAGACTGCTGAGAAAACACACGGCCAAAGGAAGGAGCGAGTCGGCCGCAGCCGACACATAGCACCAGGCAGAATGACAAACACCCCTGCCCCATCAAGAACCAACAGACCAAATACATACAACCCCAAAAACTCAAAAACCAGTCAGAATGTATATACTACCAATATTCAGCATAGGACTGTCGGTAGCATGGTATGCCCTGCGCGCCGAACAGCTGTTACGACTTCCGCAACCATCGCGACTGCAACGATTGCTTGCCGCCATATTCATTTGGTGGGGAATCGCAACCATGAAGGATCTCATCCTCTACATACCAGGCATAGACATCGACATGCTCCTGCGCCACGTGCTGTATCTCGACGGAAGCGGAGCCATCAGCTTTGCCCTGTTGCTCATGGAAGTCACCACGCCCGGATGGCTCAACACCAAACGCGTCATCCTCGTTTCGCTGCCGTTCGTGCCATTCCTGCTCGCCTACAACTTCGTCCACTCATCGTGGCTGGACATCACCTACAACGCCTTCTTTGTCGTGTATGCACTCACAGCCGTAGGCATATCCATAGTGAAAGGCCGTAAATACGCCCGCGACATACGCAACGCCTATTCCAACCTCAGCAAAGTGGATATATCATGGATGTGGATCATCACAGGCTTGTTCACAGCAAATATGCTCACATGGTGGGCTATATCAAACACCAACAACGCAATTGGCGACACAATATACTACATCTGCACACTCATCTGCTGGCAACTCACGATGTCGGGCATCAACCGTATGCTCAACAACCGCCTGCCACAGACACAGGAACAACCCGAAGCCGAACATACAACCCCACAACGCAAATACACATCGGCACTGGCCGGACGCCTGGAACAACTCATGGACAACGAGCAACTGTACCTCAACCCCGAACTGACACTCACCGACCTCGTGCAACGGCTCGGCACCAACCGCACCTACCTGTCAGACTACATATCGGGCGAACTGGGTACCACATTCTACGACTACA
>CAMHPM010000184.1 GCA_946187025.1 uncultured Prevotellaceae bacterium | reverse complement strand
TCGCTATTTCCTCAAGGTTCAAGACGGTTGTAATTATTTCTGCACTTATTGTACCATACCGATGGCACGTGGCCGTAGTCGTAATGGCAGCATAGCTTCCATGGTGGCTCAGGCACAAAAGGTGGCGGAAGAAGGCGGACGCGAAATTGTGATAACAGGAGTGAACATAGGTGATTTCGGAAGAACCACAGGCGAGACATTCATCGACCTCATCAAGGCTCTCGACCGTGTCGAGGGCATCGAGCGCTATCGCATCTCGAGTATAGAACCCAACTTACTCACCGACGAAATAATCGATTTCTGTGCCCAGTCGCGTGCCTTCATGCCACACTTCCATATTCCACTCCAAAGTGGCAGTGACGATGTGCTGCGACTTATGCACCGCCACTACGATACAGCCTTATTCCGCCAGCGCATCGAACATATCAAGCGTGCCATGCCCGATGCCTTCATTGGTGTCGATGTAATGACCGGTACAAGAGGCGAGACACAAGAGTGTTTCGATCGTGCATACGACTTTATTGAAAGCCTTGATGTGAGTCAGCTACATGTGTTCACCTATTCAGAGCGTCCGGGTACTAAGGCTTTGTTGATTCCACATAGTGTGTCGGTAGCCGACAAGCATATACGCACACAACGACTCTTGCAGTTGTCTGACATGAAGACACGAAACTTCTACACCCGGTATATCGGACATACCGCACGTGTGTTGCTCGAACATACATCGCCTGCCAAACGCATCATGCATGGATTCACGGAAAACTACATAAGGGTCGAGACCGGCAATCGCCCCGAACTCGCTGGCAAAATCGTAACAGTCCGTCTCGGTCAGTTCAACACTAAACAAGATGCTCTATGTGCAAACTTGCAATAGTAATACTCAACTGGAATGGTGCCGATATGCTCCGGCAATATCTGCCATCGGTCATCGGCTGTTCTTCTGCCGAAGGTGTTAGCGTCATTGTGGCTGATAATGGCTCTACCGACAACTCGCTCAGTGTGATGGCTTCCGAGTTTCCGGACGTAAGGACCATATCCCTCGACCGTAACTACGGTTTTGCAGATGGATACAACCGGGCCCTGCGTCAGGTTGATGCCACTTACTATATGTTGCTCAACAGTGATGTAGAGATTCGTCAGCCACGATGGCTGGAACCGATGCTGCAATATATGGATGCCCACGAAGATGTGGCCGCATGTCAGCCAAAGCTTCTGAAACTGGGCGACGAGTGCAGGTTTGAATATGCAGGTGCTGCCGGCGGATATATCGACCGATGGGGATATCCATATTGTCGCGGACGTGTGTTGCAAACGGTTGAGACCGATCACGGACAGTATGACGACATTGCAGACGTGCATTGGACTACTGGAGCTGCAATGATGGTACGCTCCGATGTCTATTGGAAAGCAGGTGGACTCGATCCGCGTTTCTTTGCCCACATGGAGGAAATCGACCTCTGTTGGCGAATGCGGATAATAGGATATAGACTCGTCTGCATCCCTCAGAGCACTGCATATCATCTTGGTGGAGCCACACTCCATCAGGGTAATCCGCGAAAGACTTTTCTCAACTTTCGCAACAACCGTCTCATGCTTTATAAGAACTTGCCCGACGATGCGCTGCACCGCGTTATGACAGTGAGGTTGATGCTCGACATGATGGCCATGTTGCAGTTCACATTTAAGGGAGACTTAGACAATGCAAAAGCCGTGTGGAAAGCATGGCGCGAATATTGTAGCATGAAAACCAGTTATAAACCGATTCGACGTCAGATTCAAGCCCGGCGTGTCCTCAGTCCCGATGCCGATACCTCTCACATATCCATCCTGTGGCAATACTACGTGAAGGGACGGGGGAAGTGAATGTTAGTTCTTAAGAACGAAGGAGTAATAGAAGTAAAAGTAGTAATTGACGATACTCACCGATGGTGTCATTCGTCTTTAACTCCTAAGCGAAGCGATAACTTCTTCTAACTACTTTAACTCCCAACTCACAAACATACAAACTCACAAACATACAAACTCAAAAACAAATAACAATTATGAAAAAACTCAGACTCATCACACTCGGCCTCATTGCGCTGATGGTTTCATCTACAGCCTTTGCAGAAAGTATGAAGACCAAGCAGCCATCGTCGCCCGATGGCCGGCTCACACTCACACTTAAAGACGGTGGACTTCAGCTTAATTGTGCAGGTAAATCAGTCATCGAACTGCCACAATTCGGAATGGGCGACGACGCCACACCGCTGTCGTCAGTCCCCCAGTTCGTCCGTAAACTCAAAATCGACTACACCATGCTCTCAGGCAAACGCCTGCACTGCACCAACCGTGCCAACGAGTATGTAGCTGAACTCAATTCCAACCAGCGTCTGGTCATCCGTCTGTTCAACGACGGACTTGCATTCCGCTACGAACTCACCGACCTGCAGTCGGCACCGTCGCCACGCGAACACACAGCCTTCCGCATAGCCGACGGGTGCAAGCGTTGGATGCAGCGATGGACCGAAGGATACGAAGGATTCTTCCCACTCAGCACCACAGCTCCCGAAAGCGGACGCTGGGGCTATCCGGCACTCATCGAGACATCCGACGATACCTACGCCCTCATCACTGAGGCCGATATACAGCGTCGCCAAAGCGCGTCGTGTCTCTACAATACCGGCAACACCTACACCGTAGTGCCCGACAAAAACGAGCTTCGGCTCACCGGCACATGGCACACCCCGTGGCGCGTAGTCATCGTAGGCACACTGGCCGAAGTGGTCGAGTCAACACTCGTCACCGACCTCTCCGAGCCGTCGGCCATCGGCTCCACCGACTGGATACACCCCGGAGTCGTGTCGTGGGTCTATTGGGCCTACAATCACGGCTCAAACGACTACGACATCATTAGCAAATATGTCGATCTCGCCGTCAGTCTCCATCTGCCTTA
This sequence comes from uncultured Prevotellaceae bacterium, assembly GCA_946187025.1. GTDB lineage: Bacteria > Bacteroidota > Bacteroidia > Bacteroidales > Bacteroidaceae > Colivivens. The sequence continues at coordinate 1,636 of CAMHPM010000184.1, read as the reverse complement.
TGTGCTGATTGATGCCGAATGGGACGAGATGAAAAACGGCAAGACCATCGAAGACGCCGTGGCATACGCCAAGTCGAAAGGTGTGAAACCGCTCATCTGGTACAACTCGTCGATAGGATGGATTAACGGAGCCCCTGGTCCCAAGTTCCGCCTCAACAAGCCCGAAGACCGCGAACGCGAGTTTGCATGGTGCGAGCGCATAGGAGTGGCCGGAGTGAAAATCGACTTCTTCTCAGGCGACAATCAGGCCAACATGGACTACTACCTCGACCTGCTCGAATCCACCGCACGCCACCACCTGCTCGTCAACTTCCACGGAGCCACCGTGCCGCGCGGATGGCAGCGCACCTACCCACACATGCTCTCCACCGAAGGCGTGTATGGAGCCGAATGGTATAACAACGTGCCTACATTCACCAATCGTGCAGCAAGCCACAATGCCACATTGCCGTTTACACGCAACATCATCGGACCGATGGACTACACGCCGTGTGCCTTCAGCGACTCGCAACACCCACACATCACCACCCATGCCCACGAGCTTGCACTCACCGTGCTGTTCGAAAGCGGACTGCAACACCTGGCCGACCGCCCTGAGAGTTTCCTCGCCCAGCCAGCCCCAGTTCAGCAATTCCTCTCAGCACTGCCTGCCGCATGGGATGAAACCTTCCTGCTTGACGGATATCCGGCACATCACGTCGTCATGGCACGTCGCAGCGGCCACACATGGTATGTAGCCGGCATCAATGGCACCGACGACCCGCTCACCCTGGAACTGCCGCTCACCCGTCTGCCACGCCGCCTTGCCACCGCTACACTCATGCTCGACGGCACCGACACAGCCCAGCCATGGGATATACGCCACATTGCCTACAAGCAGATGCCACAAACTGTCACCCTCAAGCCACGAGGCGGATTTGTGGCAGTAATCGAGTAAGAAAACACAAGTGCGCACTCGCGGTCGCGTGAGTGCGGACTCTCGGCCACCTGAGTGCGCACTCTCGCCACAGCGAGTGCGCACTTTTTTTTCGTTTCATGTGTGATAAATCAATTCCTTTTGCGTTATATATACAGAAACAGCATTCAGAGACATCATAACCGACCGATAGGAAACGAAACGTATGCAGTCCGACATGACAGAAAAATATCACAGCCCGGCCAGCGACCGACAATCGCTGCGCGACGAACAGTTCGAGCAGTTGGTAACCCGGCTTTCGCCACGCCTCATGGACATGGGGCGCGAGTTCTTCGGCTCTGGCATGGAGGCAGAGGAAGTGGTGCAAGAAACCTGGCTCCGGGCATGGAATGTGCGTGAGGCCGTCGAGCTGACCGAGCCATACGTCATGCGTATCGCTCGCAATGTATGTATCAGTATGTGGCGCGGACACAGACCTACCGTCGAACTCGATGTAGTGCCGACAGACAACCAGATATCGGCCGTCACACCACAGGAAGAAGCCGAAGAACATGAAAATTCAGAGTGGCTGACCATGCAGGTGAGACGGCTGCCGCAGGCCGAGCGTGAAGTGTGGTCCATGTTCTACGACCAAGGACTTACAGTTGAAGAGATTGCAGTAGCTCGTGGATGCAATGTCCGCTCCGTACGCAACACACTCTCGAAAGTACGCACAAAACT
>CAMHPM010000183.1 GCA_946187025.1 uncultured Prevotellaceae bacterium | reverse complement strand
AAAGGAACACCTCATGGAAAGCATGAAAGCCGAAGCACGCACACAGGCACAGCAATACATCAACGAAATCATCGACGATGCCAAGATGACAGCTAATAAAGAAGCCAAGCGAATTGTCATACAAAGCATACAACGAGTAGCCACAGAAACCGCTGTTGAAAACTCGGTAAGCGTGTTCCATCTCGAAAACGACGAAATCAAGGGACGAGTAATCGGCCGCGAAGGACGCAACATACGCGCACTCGAAGCCGCAACCGGAACCGAGCTCGTGGTTGACGACACACCTGAAGCAATCGTAATCAGCGCATTCGACCCAGTACGCCGCGAAATTTGCCGCCTGGCACTTCACCAACTCGTTGCCGACGGACGCATACACCCGGCACGAATCGAAGAAGTGGTCAACAAGGTGAAAAAACAAATCGAAGAGGAAATCATCGAGACAGGAAAGCGCACAGCAATCGACATGGGTATCCACGGCCTGCATCCTGACCTCATACGAATCATCGGAAAGATGAAATATCGTTCATCTTACGGACAGAACCTGTTGCAGCACGCACGCGAAACCGCCAACCTATGCGCTGTCATGGCAGCAGAACTCGGACTCAACCCAAAGAAAGCACGCCGTGCCGGACTCCTTCACGATATAGGAAAGGTGCCTGATGAAGACCCAGAGACCCCACATGCACTATATGGAGCCAAACTGGCCGAGCAATGCAAAGAAAAGCCAGATATCGTAAATGCCATCGGAGCACACCACGACGAGATGGAAATGACAACACTGCTCGCACCAATCGTACAGGTATGCGACGCCATTTCCGGAGCCAGACCTGGAGCACGTCGTGAAATAGTAGAAGCATACATCAAACGTCTGCACGACCTCGAGCAACTGGCCCTCAGCTATCCTGGAGTGACAAAGACATACGCAATACAGGCCGGACGCGAGCTGCGAGTTATCGTAGGTGCCGACAAGATTACCGATGCTGAAACAGAAATACTCAGCAACGACATCGCCAAGAAGATTCAAGATGAAATGACATATCCTGGACAGGTGAAGATTACAGTCATACGCGAAACACGAGCTATCAGTTTCGCCAAATAAACACATACACCATGAACCGATTGCTATTCATACCGCTTTTGGTGTCATCGCTCAATGTTTCTGCTCAAGTCTCACGACTGGGGCAGGACATTGTGTATATGGGCCAACCGATATGGCCTGGCATCGATTGCAGGCAAATCCACTTATCTGAGAGGCGCATTGAGCCGCGACCTCACTGCCGACTCACACTTGAGATGGCGTATTGGCTACGGAGCCGACTTTGTGGTTTACGGCCAAGAAGAAGTAAGAGCAGGACAGCAGACTCTTGCAACATCCAAAGACAAGGCTTCGTTTTTCATACACCAACTCTACGGACAAGTGGAATACAACGGCTGTTTGCGACTCACTGTAGGCTCAAAGGAATTTGACAACGAATTTGCCAATCGTCAACTCAGCACCGGTGCCATGTCATCGGGATTCAATGCACGGCCAATACCACAAGTCCGTATCGAGACACCGGACTACATACCAGTACCACTCACCGACCACTGGTTTGGAGTTAAAGTAATGGCGGCATACGGATGGTTTACCGATTCCAAATGGCAACGCAAGGCCGTAGATGCCGACAAACTTCGTACCGCCAACTCGCTCTATCACGCCAAATCTATCTATCTGAAGCTGGGCGACGAGGAGCGTTTCCCATTGACATTGACCGGCGGACTTGAATTTGCGACACAGTTTGGAGGCGAGGCATGGAATCTCAAGAAGCGTAGCGACGACCTTTCCGACACGGATCTGTCACATGTCAACATGGGCAACGGATTGCGTTCGTACTGGAATGCGATGTTCATGGGAGGCAGCGATCCTAATGACGGAGATTACAAAAATGTTGACGGCAACCATCTTGGCAGCTGGCACGGCAGCCTCAACTACCAAAGGAAAGGATGGAACATCCGCGGATACTTCGAGCATTTCTTCGAGGATCACTCCCAGTTGTTCTGGCAATACGGATGGAAAGACATGACATGGGGTGTTGAAGCCCAACTGCCACACAACCCGGTAGTGAACAACATTGTGGTTGAACATCTGTCAACAACCGACCAGACCGGAGGCATGTACCATGATGCCACTCCTGCCCTGCCTGTGCAGATAAGCGGCATCGACAACTATTACAACCACCATGTATATGGAGCTTGGCAGCATTGGGGCATGAGCATCGGCAACCCGCTGATTATATCACCGATATACAATGACAGACGCGACCTTATGCCGCAACACAACCGAGTGAAAGCCATACATATCGGTTTGGCCGGCGACCCTCTCCCATGCCTGCATTATCGTCTGCTTTACACAAACATGCGTTCATGGGGAACATACTACAAGCCACTGACCGATACGGTTCGTGGCCAATTCATGATGGCAGAGCTGGCTTACAGCCCGACAAAGCTTAATGGATGGACATTCACCGCAGCGGCAGCAATGAACAGCGGCAAGCTGTTAAGGAGTGGAAGCGGAGCGACACTGACAATAAGAAAAACGGGATGGTTAACTAAATAATGACTAAACACAGCATGAAATCCATATATATACTTCTGCTTCTAATAACTGTTATATGCATGACAGCATGTAACAAGATGGATGAGAACGGAGCTCTCGACGGCAACTGGCAGCTTACCGAATGGCGGACTGCCACAGGCGACAGCATCATTGCCACCAACCACACGCGTAAAATTTACTACACAGTCAAGTACGATATCCTGAAGTTCCAAGACATGCTCGATGCCAGCAACTATCATTGTCTGGCATATTTTCGCCACCAAGCCGACACGCTGGTGGTGGAACGTGCCTTCAGCCAGCCATTCGACGATGTGATTCCGCTCGACTCGCTTGCTAACTACGGATGCCCGGCCAACGGACGTTACCTGATACGACGGCTGACCCACGAGCACTTAGTGTTAAGCAGCGACCTCGGAGTCCTTACTTTCAGGAAATTCTGACACGCTGACACTGGTTTGATACAGATGTACGGCACAGCTGGCTTCTGCTCTTTACCCATAAATGGGTATTGACTTTTTTGTCCAAAGGTCGTATCTTTGCATTCATAACTCGAATAACAAATCTTGGAACATGAAATTATCAGAACTGAAAACAGGCGAGAGCGGCATCATTGTGAAGGTGCATGGTCACGGAGGATTCCGCAAACGCATTGTTGAAATGGGCTTTATAAAGGGTACAGCCGTCGATGTGGTGCTGAATGCGCCATTGATGGACCCTGTGAAATATCGTCTGCTCGACTATGAAGTGAGCCTGCGACGTGCCGAGGCCGACCTTGTTGAAGTGGTGACCGAAGCCGAGGCGCAGGAATGGATACGCAACCGGCAGCATGAACCGGGCATTGTGGCCGATGATTGTGTTGACATCCACAAGGTGGTGGAAGAGAAGCAGCGTGTGATAAATGTGGCTTTTGTTGGTAACCCCAATTGCGGAAAGACCAGCCTGTTCAATATTGCAGGCAATGCTCACGAGCGTGTCGGCAACTACTCTGGAGTGACGGTCGATGCCAAAGAGGGGCATGTCGATTTCGAAGGCTTCCACTTCAACATCACCGACCTGCCCGGCACTTACAGCCTCACGGCATATACTCCCGAAGAGCTATATGTGAGACGTCACATCATCGAGCAGGTTCCCGATGTGATAATCAATGTCGTGGATGCATCCAACCTTGAACGCAACCTCTACCTTACAGCACAACTCATCGACATGGATGTGCCGATGATAATGGCTCTCAACATGTATGACGAACTGAGGGAAAGTGGCAACAACCTCGATACCGAGCAGTTGGGCCGTCTGCTCGGGGTACCGGTGGTGCCTACTGTAGGTCGTACGGGTGAAGGGGTGTCACAACTCTTGCACGAGATTATCCAGATTTACGAAGGTCATCAGACTACTTTCCGGCACATACACATCAACCACGGTTCGCTCATCGAAAGCATGATTGACCGTGTTGAAAGCCTCATCCGCCTTAATCCGGAACCCCACCACAACTATTCGGGGCGTTTCCTTGCAATCAAGATGCTGGAAAACGACCGGCAGGTGGAAAGCATCATCACCATGCTGCCTAATGCAGCCGACATCATCGCCGAGCGCGACAAATGCCAGAAAGAAATAGAAGAGGAGCTGGAGGAAGACTCGGAGAGTGCAATAACCGATGCCAAATACGGATTTGTGCAGGGTGCGCTGAAAGAGTGTTTCCAGAAACACAACACCTATAAACGTCTTGTCACAAAGCGCATCGACGCTTTTGTCACCAACCGCTATCTGGGATTCCCAATCTTCATACTGCTGATGTACATCACATTCTTCTCCACCTTCACCCTCGGACAATACCCGATGGACTGGATCGACGGCTTAGTAGGCTGGCTGTCCGACACCATCAGCAGCAACATGTCCGACGGACCGCTCAAAGACCTCCTGGTCGATGGCATCCTGGCAGGTGTAGGTGGTGTGATTGTGTTCCTGCCTAACATCATGATCCTATA
>CAMHPM010000182.1 GCA_946187025.1 uncultured Prevotellaceae bacterium | reverse complement strand
TGCAAACGACACCTCAGACATAAACCAACCGAGTTAAATGAGTGAATGTACACCTCATCAGATTGCAGCAAACTACATCCAGAAGGTTTGCTCTCCATCTTTCCCCTGGGATGGAAAGGGGCAAAATCCGAATCCATCCCCAATCGATACCACAACAGGTGGAAGAAGTGGGATATTGTTACTCTATCTACAATGTAAAAGCATGATATCGGCTTCATTGACGCAGACGAATTGATAAGAATATTTCCGTTTTCTACGTTGAATAACACACATATCACAACTTTTTATCACGCTTAACGGCAGGTTTGCAAAAAAATACGTAACTTTGTGGTCGCAAACAAAACACAAAGCACATGAAACTATTCGACGTTTATCCATTATTCGATATTGCCATCGCACGCGGCAAGGGTTGCCACGTGTGGGACGATAAGGGTGAGGAATATCTCGACCTGTATGGCGGTCATGCCGTTATCAGCATCGGCCACAGCCATCCACATTATGTGAAGATGCTCAGCGAGCAAGCTGGCCGGCTGGGTTTCTACAGCAATTCGGTAGTCAACCCGTTGCAACGCCAGTTGGCCGAACGACTGGGACGCATGTGCGGATACGACGACTACAGCCTTTTCCTCATCAACTCGGGAGCTGAAGCCAACGAGAATGCGCTGAAGCTGGCATCGTTCTACAACGGCCGCACCCGCATTCTGGCTGCCGAGAAAGCCTTCCACGGGCGCACATCGCTGGCTGTGGAGGCCACCAACAACCCGAAAATCATTGCTCCGGTGAATGCCTGCGGCCATGTCACCTTCCTTCCGCTCAACGACCTCGATGCCTGGAAAACCGAAATCGAGAAGGGCGACGTGTGTGCCTGCATACTGGAGTGCATACAGGGCGTGGGTGGAATACGCATGGCCACACCCGAGTTTGCCCAAGGCCTGAGCGCCATTTGCCAGCAGACTGACACGGTGCTCATCTGCGACGAGATACAATGTGGCTACGGACGTACCGGCCGGTTCTTTGCCCACCAGTGGCTTGGCATACGTCCCGACCTCATCACCGTGGCCAAGGGTATAGGCAACGGATTCCCCATGGGCGGCTTGATCATATCGCCACGGTTCACTCCTGTTTATGGCCAGCTGGGCACCACCTTCGGCGGCAACCACCTGGCATGTAGTGCAGCGCTGGCAGTGCTCGACGTGATGGAAGAGGAGCACCTGGTGGAGAATGCCGACAAGGTAGGCACATATCTTATACGTCGCCTGCGCGAAGCCCGGTTGCCTCATGTGGTCGAGGTGCGAGGCCGCGGCCTCATGATAGGCATCGAGCTCGACATGCCCTACAAGGAAGTGCGCAACCGGCTGGTTCACGACCAGCACTGCTTCACCGGTTGCAGCGGTACCAACACCCTGCGCCTGCTGCCACCACTCTGCATCACCAAAGCTGATGCCGACGACTTCATCGAGCGTTTGCAGAAATCACTTTGAATTCTCCTTTTTCTATTTTGCCGCCACGGCCAATCTTGACATCATCCACATAACTGTCGGCGGTGAGTACCCAGGTGCCATTGACTTCGATGGTCGCGCGTTTTGCACGGTGGTCGTGGTTGGTGGCACCTTTCCATGTAACGCCGTTATCCACCTTCACATTCACCACACCCGTCTCGTCGGCGCATACATCGCCACTATATTCCCATTGCTTGTCGGTGGTGAGCACAAGATTACCCACACCACCCTGTGTGCGCCATTGTGTGTTGTAATCGACATACATCAGTATGTTGCTTGGATTCACAATCTCCACGTCGTTCAACGTGAGTGTACCGGTCATGCGTGTAGGTACTTCGCAAAACGGAGTCTGCGGCTCGGTCACCGTCATCTTCCCCCGGTTGATGGTTATACGTCCGTTGTATCCCTGTGCATCGCCCGAACCGCTTTGCAGAATCATCAGTGCACGTTTCTTACTGCCCGACGTGATGTCGCAGTCGTTCAGTGTGATTGAGTTGTCGCCTTCAATCACCCCTATCTCTCCTTGAGTGCTCTCGCCCCACACCTTATTTAATATAATATCGCCGGTCGAATATGCAACAGCCGAGTGAAGTCCCGATGTCCAATACTTGCCGCCGTTCACCGTCACGGTTCCCCCACCGCGGTCGGTAGCCACCACCGAGCAGCTGGTGCCCTGGGTGCGTATGTCTAGGTTCTCGGCATTGATGATACCTCCACCTGTGGCATGAATGCCGCGACTCATATCCTTCGAGGTGCGTATGGTGACATTCTTTATGTTGATTGTGCCGCCGTAGGCCACGGCAGCGTTGGCACCGCGGGCATCGGTGGTGATGGCGCCACCCGTCATGTTGATTGTGCCGCCGGTATTGGTGCAAAGTGCCGAGTTGGTGCCATAGAAGCTGCTACCGTCGCCACCCTGCGTGTTGCCACCAGTCTTTTCCACCGTGCAGTCGGTCATGGAAAAAGTGCCGCCAGTCACCTGTACCACATTCTCTTCATCGCCGCTGCCTGTCAGCTTTATGTCCTTCACCGCCGCTTCACCTTCGGTTTGTCCGTGTCCGGTGGCACTCACACCACCCAGCCTCACGGCATTGCTGCCGCCACCGCCACCTGGGCGACGACGTTCGTCACCTGGGCCGCCACCATTGTTGCCACCCCCTGCTTCACGACGCGGACGATTTCCCTGACGTACATCTTGTGCCATTGCAGGCACGCTCTCTGCAACAAACAATGCCAGCAGAGCAATAATCAGACTTTGTTTCATAGGTTTTTCCAAGTTTTCATAGTTATTGACAAATGTGTATATCTTTTTAGTTTATCGATTACGATAATTAGACCACCAGACGGTTTCAAGGTTTAACCATTTCTGCGAGTGCGCACTCGCGGGGTCGCGAGTGCGGAGTCGCAGGCCCGAGAGTGCGCACTCGCAAAAACGGATTGCGGCAACGGTCATTGCAAGCGCAGGCGCAACATCACCGGCAGGTGGTCGCTGATACCTCCGTGATAGTTGTAGCCAGTGAATGCGCGGCGCGGTTGCACGGTGCCGTAGCGGGTATCGGGTTCGAGCAGGAAAGGCAGGGCAAGAATCTCGGATTTGACATACATCTGCTGCAAGGATGCCGACAGCAGTATCTGATCGATGTTTTCCCATGCTCCCTGATACTTGTAGGAGCCACGCACCGTCTGGTTGCCGCGTGTGTCGTAATGTGGCAGTGCAGGGTTCCGGGTATCGGCCAGGTTGATGAACTGGGCAAATTTGCGCCTCATGAGCTTTGAGCGCGGTCCGTCGTTCATGTCGCCAAGGATGATGATATAAGGTGTTTGTCGGATGTGTTTCAACGAATCGGCAGCAGCAAGCAGAGCATCGGCCACAGCCTCACGATTGCGTGTGCCTATGCGTCCGTTGAGACGCGAAGGCATGTGGGTGGCAAAGACATCGATGGTGTCGCGTCCGTGCATCAGGAATGTGGCATGAAGGATGTCGCGTGTGGGGCTCAAAGTGGCCGGACGTATGGAGCGGTGGTTGAGCAGACGTGAGGTGAGTGGTGAGTAGATAATTGCCACGTCGATGCCGCGCATGTCGGCCGAGTGGGTCATGACATAGCTGTAGCCCACATGGCTGAGTGCGGTGCGGCGCGTAAGATAGGTCAGCACGGTGTCGTTCTCCACCTCTTCGAGGCAGACGATATCGACCGGCCGCAACGTGTCGGCAGCCATTATGACCTGACCTATGCCACGCAGTTTCTGGTACATGCGCCAACGGCTCCAGTGGCGGGTGCCATCGGGCATGTATTCGGTGTCGTTGAAGCCTGCATCATGCAGGGTATCGAACGCATTTTCACAATTATAGGACATGATGGTGACCTCCTGAGCCACCACATGTCCTATGAATAGAGATAGTATCAGAATAAGTGCGAGTCGCATCAGAAGAGCTTCTCAGGATATTCGCCTGCTTCGACGAGTGCCTTGATGCGAGCCACGGTGTCAGGGCGGTCGGCAGCATAAGTCACGCCAAACCACTTGCTGGTGGTGTCGAGCACCTCAACGGTTGCTGTGCCGTCGTTGATGAGCTTGTTGACCATAAGCGGGATGAAGAACTCGGCCTTGAGGTTCTCCATGTTCTTCGGGTCGGAGAGGAACTCCTTGAAATAAGCCTCGGAATACTCGAAATAGTCGGGAGTGAAGCCCCACATATTCATCGATACAGGCGAGTTTTCGGCTATTTCCACCCACTTGTCGCCATCCTTATAGCATATCTTGCCGTCAACGCGCATGATTTCAGTACGTTCAACCACGTCGGTGAGGTGGTGATGCTCGTTGGTGGCACACACGCCGCGGGCCACTGTTCCGTTTTCGCTCAATGTGTTGCAAACGCGGAATCCAACCATTGCATACTTGTTCTTGGCACCGGCAGGCAGCTGGCTGAGGTATTTGCCGATTTGGGCAAACGCATCGCGGCCGTAGAAGTCGTCACAGTTGATGACACAGAACGGCTCCTTTATCACATCCTTACCCATGAGTACTGCGTGGTTTGTACCCCACGGTTTCACACGACCCTCAGGACAAGTGAAGCCCTCTGGCAGCGAGTCGAGTGCCTGGAAACAAAGTTCGCAGG
>CAMHPM010000181.1 GCA_946187025.1 uncultured Prevotellaceae bacterium | reverse complement strand
GGTTGTCGCGCTTATGCTGAAACTCCTCGGCTTTGAGGTAGTCGCAAGGATCATATTCGTATGAAATGGCAAGCGGCACGATGTTGAGTGCCTTCAACGACTCTATCACATTGCCGCGGCCTCCCATCGCCAGCATCTTCAGCACACTGTCCTGGGTGCGGTCGTTGCTATCTTTGGCTCGTCCTTCACGCTGTGCAATCCACAGGTTTCCGCCTTTCTCCTCGATTACATAGTGCATATATCTCGACATCTTGGCCGACGCCATAAGCATCTGCCGCATGGTCAGGGCACGTTGAACGATGAACGAGCGGTTGAGTCGCACCACATCTTTTATCCACGGATATATGAGCAGGTTGTCGCCGATTGCTATCTCCACGGTATCGAAACCTGCATCGACCAGTGCCACGTCGAGCAATGCCGAGTCGAGCACTATGTCGCGATGGTTGGAGATGAATGTGTAGCCATTACCATCGAGATGTGAGAAATTGGCAGAAAACCCGTCGCTGGCCTTCTGCAGCAGTCCTTTTAATACAGGATAGACGCATATCTTCTGAAACTCCAGATTGGTCTTTCCGGCTCTCAGCATTGCCTCCACCTTCTCTTGCGGAACCCCAGGATATACTCGTGGCAGTATGGCCAGAAACCGTTCGTCGGCCATGAGGCGGTCATATACTGCCGGCATCTCTTCGGGCAGGAACGGACGTATGTCGTCAAATTCGTGTATGTCTGTCATCTCTTTTTACGTGAATAGTGAAATGTGAATAATGAATAAAACGCCGTGAATACTACCCTCTGTCTATCCGGCCTTCTATCACCTCGGTCAGTATGTCGGCCATCTCCTGGTGGTCGGCTCTTGCCTGCTGTGGTATGAACGATGTAGCTGTCATGCCTGGAGTGGCGTTAATCTCCAGCAAGTTGATTACATCCACGTCGTCTTTCTTTGTTATGATATAATCCACTCGCATGATTCCGTCGCCTCCCAATATGGTGTATATAGCCTTGGTGAGTGCTTTCACACGTTCTGTGGTCTCGTCGGGCAGCCTGGCTGGTGTTATTTCCGTCACCTGTCCGTTGTACTTTGCATCGAAGTCGAAGTAGTCGTTCTGGCTCACCACCTCGGTTATAGGCAGCACATATACCTCTCCATTGCGCTTGCGATACACGCCATTGGCAATCTCTGTGCCTTTCAGCTCGGCCTCTATCATCACATCGCCGCCCTCGCTTTGTGCAAAACCGATTGCTTTCTGAATGTCTTCAGTGGTCTTGCAGTGTGTCACACCGAAGCTGCTGCCCGATGCGTTGGGTTTGATGAAACAAGGCAGGCCGATGCGCTCCACCACTTCTTCGTTGCTGATGCTTTGTCCTTTGCGCAGGAGAAGTGACTCTGCTATTTTCACGCCGAACCCTTTGAGGTATTGGTTGAGTGTGAACTTATCGAATGTGAGTGCTGCCACAAGCAGGCTACATGTAGAGTATGGTATGTGTAGCAGGTCGAAGTATCCTTGCATGATTCCGTTTTCGCCCGGTGTACCGTGTATGGTGATGTATGCAAAGTCGGGCTTCACGGTCTTGCCGTTTTCCACAAATGTGAAGTCGTGTCGGTTTACCTCGGTTGTCGTTCCGTCGTGGAGGTGTGCCGTCCAGGTGAGTCCTTTCACTTCAATGGTGTAAACTATATATCGTGTGCGGTCTAACCAGGAGTCGATCCCTGCCGCACTCTTGAGCGAGACATCATGTTCTGATGAGTCGCCACCTGCTATGATTGCTATTGTTTTCATTGTCGTTATTGTGTATTTTTGACTAGTAGGACTAGTAGGACTAGTATAACTAGTATTGCTGATTTCCTTTGCTGAATGTGCGCCACCGCTCGATGAGGGCAGTCATGTCGTCGGGCAGGTCAGATGTGAACATCATCTCCTGTCCGGTTGTGGGGTGTACAAAGCCGAGTGTCTTGGCATGGAGTGCTTGTCGCGGACATGTCTTGAAGCAGTTTTCGACGAATTGCCTGTAGTGGCTCGACGTCGTTCCCTTCAGTATCTGGTCGCCGCCGTAGCGCTCGTCGTTGAAGAGGTTGTGGCCTATGTGTCGCATGTGTACACGAATCTGATGTGTGCGTCCGGTTTCGAGCTTACAGCTCACGAGGGTGGTATATCCAAAGCGTTCGATCACGCTCCAATGGGTCACTGCATGTTTGCCCACATCGCCGTCGGGCGGGAACACTGCCATCTGCATTCGGTCTTTCGGGTTGCGTGCTATGTTGCCTTCTATGCGTCCGTGGTCTTCGTTGAAGTTGCCCCACACCAGTGCATTATATTCGCGTTTGGTGGTTTTGTTGAAGAACTGTCGTCCCAGGTGTGTCTTGGCATCGGCTGTCTTTGCGATGACGAGCAGGCCGCTCGTGTCTTTGTCGATGCGATGCACCAATCCTATCTCGGGATTGTTGATGTCGTACTCCGGATGGTCTTTGAGGTGCCATGCCAGTGCGTTGAGCAGTGTGCCGTGCCAGTTGCCGTGTCCCGGATGCACCACGAGTCCTGCCGGTTTGTTCACCACGATGATGTCGTTGTCTTCATACAATATGTTGAGCGGTATCGGTTCGGGGGTGATGGTGTTGTCGTAGTGTGGGCGGTCGAGCATGATTCGTATCATGTCGAGCGGCTTCACCTTGTAGCTGCGCTTCACAGGCTGGTCGCCCACGAGTATGAACCCTGCATCGGCTGCTTTCTGGATGCGGTTGCGCGATATGCTGGGCAGATGTTCTATGATGTATTTGTCGATCCGCATCAGTTTCTGCTTGGGATCGACTGGCAGGCGGTAATGTTCGTAGAGGGGCAGGGTGTCGTCGTCTTCTGACGAGTCGAGGCTGTCGGGGCTGTCTAGTTCTTCTAGTTGGTCTAGTCTTTCTAGTCTTTCTAGTTCTTCCGGGATTTCCAGGTCCTGCTGGCTGTTGTTTTTTTCCATCATAGCTGCAGGTCGAAGTTGCTTTCGCTTATGTCGGTGTCGATGTCGTATTCTTCGGCTCCGTCGTCGAAGTAGAGCGAGTCTTCCTCTATCTCGCCTGCACCGATAAACAATGTGAGGGCACGCTCCTTTGATATCATCTCTCCGGCACGCACTGCACGCTTTCCTTGTTTTATTTTCAGTACACGGTCTTTTTCCACACCTTCCACGTATGTAGGTGCAGTGAGTTTGAATCCGAGTGCCTTGAGTGTGATTTCTGCCTCGCGGTAGGAGCTGTTGTCCACCAGGTCGGGCATCTTCACGAGTGGGTCGCCGTTGAGGTTGATGGTGAGATATACTATCCGGCCTTGTTTTATCAGGTTGCCGGCCTTGGGTGTCTGATCGAGCACCGCACCTGGTTTGGCCGATTTCTTATAGGTTGAATCGGCGATGACTGCCACAAATCCGCTGCGGTCGAGCACTTCCTCGGCCTCATAATATTTCATACCCTCAACCGACGGCACACTCACCTTCTCACCATGATTGGTGTATGCGTCGAGTGTGTTAAACAGGATTACGGGTATGCAGATGAGCACTGCGGTGGCGAGCAACACATTGATCCAGAATATGGCGCCGCTCTTTCCCGTGAAATATTTTTTTATTCCCATAGTTTGTTTCGTTTGGTTTCAAGTTGCAAAGATACTACAAATAATTCATTATTTGAGTATCATTTAAGAAAATTTAGGACTTAGCAGTTAAAAAAGTGGCATAACACACTTGTTAATCCCGGCGGGCTTACCAACTGTTGTGTACAATCAGCTCAGTCCCTCGATGTGGCCGTCGATGTAGTCGATACGTTCGGCTTGAGGCGATTTGGGCAGGCCTGGCATGCGCATGATGTCGCCTGCAATGGCCACAATCATCTCTGCACCGGCGTTGACTACGAGGTCGCGTATGTGTATGTTAAATCCTTGCGGCACTCCGTAGTTGGTCGGGTCGGCCGAGAACGAGAACTGGGTCTTGGCTATACATACCGGGAAGTGGTTCATGCCCAGCTCTGCAATGCGGGCAATCATGGTTTCAGCCGGTTTGCCGTAGGTCACTGTGGCTGCTCCGTATATGTTTTTGCAGATCTTTTCTATCTTTGTCTTCACCGGGTCGAAGTCTTCGTAGGTGAACTGCAGCGGCAGCGACGGATGCTTGTCGGCCATCTTCACCACTTCCTCGGCCAGTGCCACGGCTCCGCTGCCACCCTCGAGGAATGCGTTGTTTACGGCAAAGCCCACTCCCAGGTCCTTGCAGTGCTGGCGCACGAGCTCGAGTTCTTCGTCGGTGTCGGTGGCGAAGCGGTTGAATGCCACAACGACCGACTGTCCGAACTTCTTCAGGTTGCCTATGTGGCGGTCGAGGTTGTCGAAGCCTTTGACCAGACCCTCACGGTTTGGCTCCTTGATGGCATCGAGCGGCACGCCGCCATGCATCTTGAGTCCCTGGGTGGTGGCCACGATGACGGTGAGGCATGGTTGCAGGCCTGCCCTGCGGCACTTGATGTCGAAGAACTTTTCGGCACCGAGGTCGGCACCGAATCCGGCTTCGGTCACCACATAATCGCCGTATGTCATCGCAAGCTTGGTGGCCACGACGGAGTTGCAGCCGTGTGCTATGTTGGCAAACGGGCCTCCATGCACCACTGCCGGTGTCTGCTCGGTGGTTTGCACCAGGTTGGGATGTA
>CAMHPM010000180.1 GCA_946187025.1 uncultured Prevotellaceae bacterium | reverse complement strand
CTCGTGGAGGTGGGACAGTTCGCATTTCTCGAAGTGTCGTGGGTAAACCAGTTCGGGGCTTTCCTCAACTGGGGACTGATGAAAGACCTGTTCTGCCCGTTCAAAGAACAGAAGATGCGTATGCAGCAGGGCAGGAAATACCTGGTGTACTGCTACATCGACGACAAGACATCGCGCATCGTGGCATCGGCCAAGGTCGAGAAATTCCTGTCGAAAGAACGTCCGCAATACCAACATGGCGATGTAGTGGATGTGATGATACAGCAGAAGACCGACCTCGGATTCAAGGCCATAGTCGATGGGAAGTACAGCGGACAGATATACCAGAACGAACTGTTTCGCGACATACATGCCGGCGACCAGCTGAAAGCATACGTGAAGAATGTACGCCCCGACGGAAAACTTGACATCACACTGCAACTGGCGGGACAGCAAAACGTATCAGACTTTGCACGGAAGCTGTTTGATTATATGGCCGGATGCCCCGACGGCTTCTGTCCGTACCACGACAAGAGCGATGCGGAAGAAATCTATGAAGAGTTTCAGGTGAGCAAGAAAACATTCAAGAAGGCTGTGGGCGACCTCTACAAACGTCACCTCATCAATATCGAACCAGACGGACTCCGCCTCACTACAGAAGGACGGATAACAGGAATGAGCGAAGAATAAGACTTACTATCAGGATATTTAACAAATTAAGATACAAGAAATGATTTACTTCTTCTCTACACCGCAACACAGCATCATAGCTGTTAGCATGAACCACACTATAAGCCAAAGTGAGACCGAAGCACTGCAATGGCTGTTTGGTGAGGCAACAATGCTGAGTGAAACCACAATCGACGGACTGTTTGCAGGTCCACGGCGCGAGATGATCACCCCTTGGAGTACCAATGCCGTCGAGATAACGCAAAACATGGGACTGCAGGGAATTGAGCGTATCGAGGAGTTCTTCTACATCAATCCCGACAGCGACATCGACCCTATGCTGCAACGCCGCTACGAACAACTCAATCAAGATATCTTCACTGTAAGCATCGAGCCGGCACCGATCATGCATATCGATAACCTCGAAGAGTATAACGAACAGGAAGGCTTGGCCCTCAGCCCTGAAGAAATCGCATACCTGCACGATGTAGAGAAACAACTCGGACGTAAACTGACCGACTCGGAAGTGTTCGGCTTTGCACAGATAAACTCAGAACACTGCCGTCACAAGATATTTGGCGGTACGTTCATAATCGACGGAGTGGAGCAGGAAAGCAGTCTGTTCCAGATGATTAAACAAACAACAAAGGAACATCCGGGTAAGATAATATCGGCCTACAAAGACAATGTGGCCTTTGCTCAGGGACCCGTGGTGGAACAGTTTGCACCACTCGACCACAGCACATCCGACTATTTTGTCACCAAGCCGATAGAGTCGGTCATATCGCTCAAAGCCGAAACACACAACTTCCCGACCACAGTCGAGCCGTTCAATGGTGCAGCAACCGGTACAGGCGGTGAGATACGCGACCGTATGGGAGGTGGAAAAGGCTCGTGGCCAATTGCAGGTACTGCCGTATATATGACCAGCTACCGCAACGGCGAGCATCCACGCCACTGGCTCTATCAGACACCTGAGCAGATACTCATCAAGGCATCGAACGGTGCCAGCGACTTCGGAAACAAGTTCGGACAGCCGCTCATCTGCGGATCGGTGCTCACATTCGAACATCAGGAGAAATCAGAAACACCAGAGAAGCATGGCAACGCAGAATCCACTGAGAACTCAGAACCATACTATGGATACGACAAGGTCATCATGCTGGCTGGAGGTGTAGGCTATGGAACCAAGCGCGACTGCCTGAAGGGCGAGCCACAGAAAGGAAACAAGATTGTGGTTGTGGGTGGCGACAACTACCGCATCGGCCTCGGCGGCGGAAGTGTCAGCTCGGTTGATACCGGACGCTACTCGAGCGGCATCGAACTAAATGCAGTGCAACGCGCTAATCCGGAGATGCAGAAACGCGCCAACAACCTCGTGAGGGCTTTGTGTGAGGAAGATGTGAACCCGATTGTGTCGATACACGACCACGGAAGCGCAGGACATGTGAACTGCCTGAGCGAACTTGTTGAGGAATGTGGCGGACTCATCGACATGACACGTCTGCCTATTGGCGACAAGACACTGAGCGCAAAGGAAATCATTGCCAACGAAAGCCAGGAACGCATGGGCCTGCTCATCGACGAGAAACATATAGACCATGTACGCAAGATAGCCGAACGCGAACGTGCTCCGCTATATGTGGTAGGCGAGACGACCGGCGACGCACATTTTGCTTTCGTACAAGGCGACGGCATACGTCCGTTCGACCTCGAAGTGGCACAGATGTTCGGTCATTCGCCAAAGACTGTGATGACCGATGAAACCGTCGTACACCACTATGCAGACGTCGATACTGCTGCATTTACAGCACAGCCTGATGCAGCAACACTGACTGAAACACTCAATGCAGCTCTTGAAAAAGTGCTACGCCTCGAGGCTGTGGCATGTAAGGACTGGCTCACCAACAAAGTTGACCGCTCGGTAACGGGAAAGATTGCACGCCAGCAATGCCAGGGCGAACTGCAGTTGCCGCTGAGCGACTGTGGAGTTGTGGCACTCGACTACCGCGGCAAGGCTGGTATAGCCACTGCAATAGGTCATGCACCACAGGCCGGTCTGGCCAATGCTGAGGCTGGAAGTGTGCTGTCGGTTGCCGAGTCGCTGACAAATATCGTGTGGGCTCCGCTGGCCGACGGACTCGACAGCGTGTCGCTTTCGGCCAACTGGATGTGGCCTTGCCGCAGTCAGAAGGGTGAGGATGCACGTCTTTATGCAGGAGTGAAAGCATTGAGCACATTCTGTCAGGAGATAGGTGTGAACGTGCCAACAGGAAAGGATTCGCTCTCGATGACACAGAAATATCCCGACGGCAGCAAGGTGATCAGTCCGGGAACAGTGATTGTGAGCAGTGGAGGCGAGGTGAGCGACATCCGCAAGGTGGTATCACCAGTTATGAAGAACGTCGATTCGATGCTCTATCACGTTGACTTCTCGTTCGACACACTCCGACTCGGAGGCTCTGCATTTGCGCAGACACTTGGCAAGGTAGGCGACGATGTGCCAACGGTGAAGAATCCTGAATACTTCTGCGATGCTTTTAACGCCATACAACAACTTGTAGAACGTGAACTCATACTGGCCGGACACGACATCAGTGCCGGAGGTCTTATCACCTGTCTGCTCGAGATGTGTTTTGCCAACACCCACGGCGGAATGCGAGTTTTCCTCGATGAAATGGCCGAAAACGATATAGTGAAACTTCTTTTTGCTGAGAATCCAGGAGTTGTTATCCAGGTAGCCAAGGCAAATCAAGCCGAGGTGGAACATCTGTTGGACGAAGCCGGTATCGGTTTTGCTCGCATTGCAGTGCCTACCGCACAACGTATGCTGACCATTGACCTCGAAGCTGGTGGCAAAGACACGTCAAAGAAGACCCGCCTTACATTCGATATCGACCATCTGCGCGACGTGTGGTATTCCACTTCCCACGAACTCGACCAGCGCCAGAGCATGAACGGCATGGCCGACGAGCGTTTCAAAAACTACAAGAATCAGCCAATCGAACATGTGTTTACACGCGATTTCATCGGAACTTTCGACCATTATGGCATCAGTCCCGACAGGTGTACACAGGCGACTAAATTGTCGGATGTTAATTCTCAATTACGTCCTAAGGCTGCCATCATACGCGAGAAAGGTACCAATGGTGAACGCGAAATGGCCTATTGCCTTTATCTTGCAGGCTTCGATGTGAAGGATGTGATGATGACCGACCTTGTGAGCGGTCGCGAAACCCTCGACGACATACAGATGATTGTGTTCTGTGGCGGATTCTCCAACTCCGACGTGCTCGGTAGTGCCAAAGGTTGGGCCGGTGCATTCCTCTACAACCCTAAGGCAAAAGCAGCCCTCGACCGTTTCTACAGCCGTAAAGACACTCTGTCGCTCGGTATCTGTAACGGATGCCAGCTCATGATGGAACTGGGTCTGCTCGGTGTCGATGGCAAGATGCGCCATAACATAAGCCACAAGTTTGAGAGCGGGTTCCTGTCGCTTCAGATTCCTCAGAACGACTCTGTGATGTTCGGTTCGCTCAGTGGCAGCAAGATCGGTATTTGGGTGGCACATGGTGAAGGACGTTTCGAACTGCCGAAAGCCGAAAGCGAGTACCATGTAGTTGCTAAATACAACTACGACGGATACCCTGCCAACCCTAATGGCAGCGACTATTCAGTGGCAGGTCTTGTGAGTGCCGACGGGCGCCATCTGGCAATGATGCCACACTTGGAGCGAGCCATCTTCCCTTGGCAGATGGCCAACTACCCTGACTCTCACCTCAAAGACGATGTGACACCATGGATTGAGGCATTTGTCAATGCACGCCGTTGGTGTGAGAATGTGAATAAATAGGTGTGAGAAAGAAGTTGGTATGAAAAACCTCCTCAGGCATTGGCTTGGGGAGGTTTTGTTGTCTTTAGCAGCTGGACGCTGCCCAGTCCTGTATTTCCTAAAGACTCTAAATTCTAAATCCTAAATCTTGTAAATCCTAAATACTCTTATTCCTAAATACTCTAATTCCTGATTACCCCCCCCAATCA